>NZ_FOHT01000026.1:0-85799 GCF_900111425.1 Draconibacterium orientale
AAATTGTATTTTTACCCATGTCTAACTTTTTGGTGTGGTAACTCAAAAGTAGACATACCGGGTGGTTCTTTAAAATGTACTGCCCGGTAAATTTTACCGGACACTAATGATTGAGAAATACGGAATAGTTAAAGGACAAATTGTTGATGGTGAGACGTATCAGCCTCTTTCCGGAGTGCAGATAGTAACCAATCCGGCTAGTACGTCTACTATAACAGCTGACGATGGAGTATTTGAGTTTTCCAAAGTTAAAGAAGGTGATTTAGCAGTTACCGCACGTAAAAATGACTATCTAAGTAGTACCGTTAGCATTGCTGTTTATGAAAACGAAACAACGGATTTAAGATTCTTTCTTATGAAAGATGAAAACGATATTGGATGGATAGAAATTTATGATCCCGTACCGGGCAATGGTGCTGTTGAACAAAGTACAAGTATAACTTTTAGGTGGGCAGTTGAGCAGGAATACTCAAGAAAAGAGTTAGAATACACAGTGTATTATTTCCAGTCGAACTCTACCACGCAAAAAGTTGCCGGCGAAAACTTAACCAGTAATGAAGTCGTAGTTGATGGCTTAAGTTACGATACAACATATTATTGGTATGTAGTTGCTAAATATGAAGGAGACCGTGTGGCAAACAGCCCAACATGGACATTCAAGACCAGGGTTGATGAAGAATAGCAGCACATTTATATTTGGCTCGAAAAGAAAAAGCAAGTCGATATTGCTCGATAAGGTAATTCAAATTACAATTCGTTAAGAAAGATCCGTTTTTGGATCTTTCTTTTTTATCTTTCTGTTGTTTTTCCTACTTTTAAGCACAAAATCATAAAACAAGTAGATCATGTTGAAAGAAAAAATGCTAAAAGCGCTAAATGAGCAAATTAACGCGGAACAATACTCTTCATTATTATACCTATCAATGTCGGCCTATTTTAACGATAAAGGGCTGCCGGGCTTTGCTAACTGGATGTATGTTCAATACCAGGAAGAGCTGACTCATGCCAACAAGTTTTTTAATTACGTAGTTGAACGAGGAGGTAAAGTGGAGTTGAAAGCTATTGACCAAATGCCAACAACCTGGGAAGGTGTTATTGATGTTTATGAGAAAACACTGGAGCACGAGCAGTTGGTTACCAGTTTAATCGATAAATTGGTTGATGTTGCTATTGAAGAAAAAGACCATGCAACACAAAGTTTTTTGCGCTGGTTTGTTGATGAGCAGGTTGAAGAAGAAGCTAACGTTACTGAAATACTTGATACCTTAAAACTCATTAATGGCCAGGGTAACGGTATTTTTATGCTGGATCGTGAAATGCGTAATCGTACCTTTGTTGATACTACTGCTGCAGCTCAATAATATTAAAATCAATATATAGAATTAAAAGGCTGCTCTTATAGCAGCCTTTTTTATTTTTACATCATGGAACCCAGAGAACAAATATATACCAGATACGACCACTTAAAAGAGTTTTGCCAGTTAACATGGGACGATGCATCGTTTCTGAAACTTGAGAATGCTTTTGAGTTTGCCCGGAAAGTTCTTGGCGAGACCCGCTTTTCTCACGACGAAGTAATTTTAAGCCATTCGCTCGAAGTTGCCTCCATAATTGCGATGGAGATCGGTCTTGAACCCGATTCGGTAATTACAGGTTTGTTACACAATGTAATGTATGCCGGATTAAAGGAAAAGGCAACTCAGGAAGAAATTGGTGAAAAATTTGGGAAGCATATAAGTTCTATCCTGGAAGGAATGGCAAAGATCAATGCCCTGGGAACCGATACCATCGATTTGCACTCGGAAAATTACCGAAAACTGATGCTGGCACTGGCCGGCGATGTACGAGTTATTTTGGTTAAAATCGCCGACCGGTTACAGGTAATGCGTAATCTCGAAGTTTACAGCAAGGCGAACCAGCAGAAACTCGCCTACGAAACACAATATTTATACGCTCCTTTGGCACACCGGCTTGGTTTGTACAGTATAAACTCCGAAATGCAGGATATTTGCCTGAAAATTCAAAAGCCTGATGAGTATTATTACGTTGTAAACCGTTTAAAGGAAACCGAACGCGAGCGAGCCAACTTTGTAGCCGAATTTGTTAAACCTATTGAGAAAAAGCTGCAGCAGCGCGGATTGAAATTTTCGATGAAGGCACGCACAAAGTCTATTTCGTCGATAAATACCAAAATGCGCAAAAAGAATGTTTCGTTCGACGAGGTAATGGACTTGTTTGCCATTCGTGTGATTCTTGACTCGGAACCGGAAAATGAAAAAGCCGACTGCTGGACAGCTTATTCGTTTGTTACTGAAGAGTATCAAACCAATCCAAACCGGCTGCGCGATTGGATAACCATTCCGAAATCAAACGGATACGAGTCGTTGCACACAACGGTAATGGGACCGCATAAAAAATGGGTTGAAATTCAAATTCGTACCAAACGAATGGATGAGGTTGCCGAAAAAGGCTTGGCTGCACACTGGAAATATAAAGGAGGCAAGGAATCGGGTTTCGACTCGTGGCTGGCTGGTATCCGCGATATTCTGGAAAATCCGGAATTAAATGCGGTTGATTTTATCGAACACTTTAACACCGATATATACAGCGACGAAATATTTGTTTTTACGCCAAAGGGCGATTTGAAGAAAATGCCCTCAGGAGCTACAGTGCTGGATTTTGCTTACGACATTCATTCGCGCCTTGGTGATACTTGTGTCGGAGGCAAAATAAATGGTAAAAAAGTTACTTTAAAACACAAGCTTAAAAACGGCGATCAAATTGAGATCGATACGTCGAATAATCAGAAACCAAAGTTAGACTGGTTGGAATTTGTAGTAACCTCGAAAGCCAGAAACCGGGTTAAAACGAGTTTAAACGAAGATCGTAACCGCCAGGCGAGTGATGGCCGCGAAATGTTGTTACGCAAGTTTAAAAACTGGAAACTGGATTTAAACGACGATGCTATTCGTAAAATTCTGAAACATTTTGGCTTTAAACTGGCAATTGATTTTTACTATGAAATAGCAAATGGTAAAATCGATACGCTTGAAGTAAAATCGCTGTTTGTTGAAAAAGAGGAGGAACCCGATACAACGAAGAAGACGATTGAAGAACTGTTGCCAACAAGCGAAGCAAAAAATCTGACGTATGATGGTGGCGAAGATTTTCTGATCATCGACAACAACCTGAAAAATGTAAATTACAAACTGGCAAAATGTTGTAATCCGGTTTTTGGCGATAAAATATTTGGTTTTGTTACCATAAACGAAGGTATAAAAATACATCGTGCCAGTTGCCCGAATGCACCTCAAATGAGAGAGCGCTTTCCTTACCGCATTATAAAAGCCGTATGGAAAGACAATACCAGCAATAGCTCATTCTTAACGTCGTTGCATATTTCAGGAACCGACGAAGTAGGGATCATTTCCGAGATTACACACATTATTGCAAAAGATGTTGGCACACAAATGCGAGCTATAAATATTTCGAGCGATAAAGGCAATTTTGAAGGCGTATTGCAGATTTTGGTTTATAACCTCGATCACCTTGAATTCCTTATTCATAAACTAAAAAAGGTAAAAGGTGTTATTTCAGTAAGCAGGGGAGAGAAATAGAAATGGAGAACATAGAAATTGAAAACAGCCTGAAAGTAATTGAAGATTTGTTGAAAACTGAAAAAGCAGAACAGGCCCGAAAACTTTTTGAAGAGCTTGAGGAACAGAATTCTGTACGTTATTTTTTGCTGAAAGGGAAGATTGAACAAAAATACCAGAATTGGGGCGAAGCCATAAATGCTTTTAGCCGTGTGTTGGATATGGAGCCCGGTAATACCGAGGCAATAAACAATCTTCACCTGATTAAAAATATATTGAACTTTTGGAATCCGGATTTGCTTAACCCGTAACTCGCTAAAAAATAATGCATTTTTTAACGGTACTGTTTTTGTTTCGGCAATAATAAGAAAAATGAGTAGGGAATCTTAATTACTGTATTTTAGGTTTTTAATTCAGAATTACTATTTTTGGGGCTCATCGACGAAATTTAGAGAAAAATTAAATTGAATTATAAAATATCAAAAAGTAGTTGAAAAATGAAAAGAGTAGTATTGTTAATGGTGATGGTGTTTATTTCAGTAATGACATTTGCCCAGGACGCCAGTGAATTAATGACGCAGGCAAATGCCGCTGTTGAAAGTAAAGATTTTGAAAAGGCTATTGAATTATTCGAATCTGTATTGGCCATCCCGGATCATGGACAGAATGTGGATAATATTAACGCCGTACTTGGTCAATTGCGCCCGGCTGTAGCAAAAAGTAAAGCATCGGATGCAGTAGATAGTAAAGAGTACGATAAAGCAATTGAGCTTTATAAAGCTGCTATTGCCGATTACCCAAATGAAGGTATTGAAGAGCAAGCGGGTAAAATTTTCTATAATGAAGGAATTAAAAGCTATAAAAGCGAAGATTTTGTTGAGGCTGCCAATTGTTTTGCCGTTTCGCAAAACGATTTCAATTACGACAAAGCCGAAAAATATAAAAGTGCTTCGTTGAAAAAGGCTGCTGAAACTTTGGTTGCCGAAGGAAAATCGTCGGTTGAAGGTGTTGCTGTTAGCGAGGCAAATAAAGCCGAATTGGTTGAAAACATTGCCAAGGTTTATTTTTCTCAAGGATATGACAAATACCAGGAAGGTGCTGCAACGATTAAAAGTGCAACCGAAAGTGTTAATTCCGGAAGCATCACAACTTTAGACGATGAATATAAAAACGCAGTAGCAGCCGGTAAGAAAAGCTTTGAACAAGCCATTCCGTTCTTGAAAAAAGCCTTAGAGCTTGATCCTAATAATGCAAATGCAAAAAAGGTATTAGCTGCATGTGAGCAAAGTTTATAAGCGAATTTTTAAATAAACAGTGAAAGGTTCGGGAGTGATTCCGGACCTTTTGTTTTTACAGGCGCTTTCTAAATCCAAAAACGGTTGTTCATTACGTTTCCGGAGTAAGGCAAACAACGCGAATTAATCATAAAATATTCAGCTAATTCTTTGTTTTCAGAAAAATTAATATTGCGTCAATATTCTTTTCATGCTATCGAAAATTAGCATATATTTGCAGGCGATTGAGTAGAAAACTCGTTTTTTCCTGAGTATTAACACGGTATTGTTAATTGTTTTTGCAAAAATTAGGATAACTACTTGATTATTTTCTAAAAAAGTATTTTCTTTGCACTCCGTTTTTAGTAATGTGTTTATTTTGAACATCAAGAAATTAAAAAGAAATGTCACGAGTTTGTCAAATAACAGGTAAAAGAGCAATGGTGGGTAACAATGTTTCTCACTCGAAAAGAAGAACTAAAAGAAAGTTCGATGTAAACCTGTTTAAAAAGAAATTTTATATGCCCCACGAAGATCGTTGGGTGCAACTAACAGTATCTGCTGCCGGTATGCGTACCATTAATAAAAAAGGCATTAAGTCTGCTTTAGCCGAGGCACAGGAAAAAGGTTTTATTGATAAATTTTAAAAGATCTTAAGCAATGGCAAAAAAAGGTAACAGAGTGCAGGTGATATTAGAATGCACAGAGCATAAGGATAGTGGTGTGCCAGGTACTTCAAGGTATATTACTACAAAAAACAGAAAGAATACTACGGAGCGTATGGAATTAAAAAAATACAATCCTATTCTTAAGAAAGTAACAGTACATAAAGAAATTAAATAATTAAGACATGGCAAAGAAAGCAGTAGCATCACTACAAAAAGGTGCCGGTAAAGGTTATGCGAAAGTAATCAAAATGATTAAGTCGGAGAAAACCGGAGCATACGCTTTTAAAGAAGAAATGGTGCCAAACGACGACGTTAAAACGTATTTTAAAAAATAAGAAAATATAATGTATAACAGGAAAAGCTTTCATGTAAGATGAAAGCTTTTTTTGTTTATATGAACGTTTTGATATTTTTTGTACCACAAATTTACTGTAACCAAATTTTGTACTATTTTAGAACCTGCAAATCATTTTTATATGGCCATATTCGGAAGTTTTAGCAGAAAGAAGAAAGAGAGTCTCGACGAGGGGTTGTTGAAAACAAAAGAGAGTGTTTTTAAGAAACTAAGTCGTGCGGTAGTTGGAAAATCGAAAGTTGACGACGAAGTTTTAGACAACCTGGAAGAGGTACTTATTACATCAGATGTAGGAGTTGATACAACGCTTAAAATCATTGAACGTATCGAAGAGCGTGTTTCGCGCGATAAATACATGGGCGTTAGCGAATTGAACAGCATCCTGAAAGATGAAATATCTGATTTATTGGAGGAAAATAATACCACTGATGTTTCAGACTTTGATCTTCCGCAAAAAGACGGGCCTTATGTAATTATGGTTGTTGGTGTAAACGGAGTAGGAAAAACCACCACCATAGGTAAACTGGCATACAATTTTAAACAAGCCGGGAAATCGGTCGTTTTGGGAGCTGCCGATACATTCAGAGCCGCTGCAATTGAGCAATTGGAAGTTTGGGCCGAAAGGGTAGATGTACCTATTGTAAAACAAAAAATGGGATCCGATCCGGCATCGGTAGCTTACGATACATTGGCATCGGCAAAAGCCAGCAATGCTGATGTGGTGATTATTGATACGGCCGGCCGACTGCACAATAAGGTTGGTTTAATGAACGAGCTAAGCAAGATTAAAAAAGTGATGCAAAAGATCGTTCCCGATGCGCCTGATGAAGTGTTACTCGTTCTGGATGGATCTACCGGGCAAAACGCTTTTGAGCAGGCCAAACAGTTTACAAAAGCTACTGAAGTAACGGCACTGGCACTAACCAAACTCGACGGAACTGCTAAAGGCGGTGTTGTAATTGGTATTTCCGACCAGTTTAAAATTCCTGTAAAATATATTGGTATTGGCGAGAAAATGGAGCATTTGCAAATTTTCCGTCGTCGCGAGTTTGTCGATTCGCTGTTTTCGTAATGCTAATTTGTTGCCATGGCCGAACTGAATAAGGTTGAAATAAAAGTTCAAATCACTTCCGAAATTGATAAAACGGAAAAACTTATTCAGGAATATACCGAACTGACAAAACCTGTTGAGCCGGAAAATGCCATTGGACGAATATCCCGGATGGATGCTATAAACAACAAAAGTGTTACTGAAGCCACTTTGCGTAAGGCAAAAGAAAAGCTTGAGAAGTTGAAATTTGCCTTATCGAAAGTTGATGACGATGATTTTGGCCGCTGTATAAGCTGTAAAAAACCAATTCCGCTGGGTAGGATTCTTATTATGCCGCAAGCGCGAACCTGCGTAAGTTGTTCGCATTAATTCTGCTATTCAGATATGGCCGGTTGTTTTAACTTCGACAGAATCTTTTTTAACTGGTTTTTATCAATCGGTTTTACAATAAAATTATCGCATCCCGCGGCAATTGCTTCTTGTTTGTAGTTTTCCTGCGCATATGCGGTTTGTGCAATAATGTACACGTCTTTATTGAATGTCCTTATCCGTTTTGTTGCTTCAAAACCATTTATTTTTGGCAGTTTAATGTCCATTAAAACGACATCGGTAGCTGGATTTTCCCGAACAACTTTAACTACGTCGATACCATTTTTAACCCGCTTTAAACTTCCTGATATGTCGGAAAGAATATGGCTTAAAAAGTCAAATGAAATTTCATCGTCTTCTGCAATTACAATGTTTAAATCATTGTCCCGGCTAAAATTAACTTGTTCTGCATGCGCCTCTGTTATAGTTAATTCCTGCGGTGTGCATACCGTTTTTAAATTGGGCAAAACAAAAGTGAATGAAGTGCCTTTGCCCGGTGTTGAAGAAACGCTGATTTCTCCATTTAGCAGCTTTACATAGCCACGTGTTATTGAAAGTCCCAGTCCTGATCCTTCATAGCCGCTAGAGTGTGAATGGTCGGCCTGAACAAAGTAATCGAATATTGCTTTTTGCTTTTCGGGAGCAATTCCAATTCCGGTGTCGCTTACCGTAATTTTTAACTCGGTAGAGTTAAGCGAGTAATGAATTTTTACATAGCCTTTGTTGGTGAATTTAATGGCATTTTTAATGAGATTGGTTAAAATGGAAGTCAGCTTGTACGAATCGCTGTAAAAGTTCTGCAACGGCGTATTAATTTCCGGCTCAACAAGCAAATCAATTCCTTTTTCATCGGCTTCAACGCTAAAAAAATCATACAATTCGGATACGATTTTTGCAATGTTTACCTTTTTAATTTGTGCCTCCTCGTTTCCTGATTCAATTTTCGAGATATCAATAATATTATTGATGGTATTCAGCATTCTGTCGCCACTCTGCTGAATGATGTTTATAAACTGAAGTTCTTCTTCCTTTGAATAAGCCTGCGTTTTTAAGAGTTCTGCAAAACCCAGAATGCCATTCATTGGGGTTCGTATTTCGTGGCTCATATTGGCTAAAAAAGCAGACTTCATTTTATCACTTTGCTCAGCCTTGTTTTTCTGACGCGAAAGTTCTTTCATAATCTCAGAGTTCAGGTAGAGTTGGTGTTGGAGATCATGTGTTTTTCTTCGAACCCTGGCTTGAAGAATTCGATTGACTACAATGAGAAGAAGAAGTATGAAGCCAACAATTGCACTGATGAGTATAATGTACCGCCAGTAATCTCTCAATCCATTCGATTCTTTGTCGTACTCGGCGAGCCACTGGTCATAAATGCGTTGGTATTCGCCATTTGAAAGCAGTATTTCTGTGGCGTTATTTATTATTGCTGCCAATTCAATCGAACCTGGCGAAAGCATAAACCCCATGCTTCGCTCCAGTATTCGGTGGTTAGTAGTTTTTATGTAGTCTTTTTGATGTTTAGTTACATAATACATCCCACCAATTCGTTGGGCAATGGCGCAAGTTATCTGTTCGTCTTCCAGTAAATCAACTAATTGATTGTAATTGGCAGCATAAACAAATTTCGCGGCAGGATTTATACTTAAAACATAGCGCACCAGTACATCGTTTTTCCATAATGCAACAACGGGTTGTTTTTGAGTTCGCAAAAACTCTATCGTTATAGTTTTATGGTAATTATTGTTGTAAAAAAAGCAATGCGAAGTATTTATAACCGATCGGGTATAAAGGTGCTGATTATCGGGATAGCCGGGGTAGTGAGCTCCGGCAATACCGTCAATTTGTTCGTTTTCCAGTAACGAGTTAGCCGCTTGCCACTCTGCTCCCGATATTTCAATTTGGTTATTATACAGCTCATTTATGGCCTTTACCAAATCGATGTTAAAGCCAACAAGGTCCCCATTCTCATCAATATAATTAAACGGGGGATAATTATTACTCGCCTTAATTTTATATTGAGCATTTAGGTAATAGCAATTAGTAAATACTATTACGCAAATTAAAAATAATCGCATATTGGGTTATTTTGAAACAACGCTAAAAAGTTTTTTGTAATCTAATTTCCTGCTAAATTTAAACATATTCTTTAATTAAGAAAATAAACAAACAAAATGGGGGTAAATAGTCAAGGTCGTATTTTGCAGGAAGTTGAAAAGCAATTGTCGAATGTACTTGGAGAAACGGTAATGATTACATCTTCCAAAGTTTTGTCTGGCGGATGTATAAATCATGCTTCGAAAATCGATACCAATTGTGGCAGCTTTTTTTTGAAATGGAATTCGGATTGCGAGAGCGATATTTTTATCCGCGAAGCAGAGAGTTTGAAGGAACTCAGCAAGGCATCAGACGGGACGTTTTGTGTGCCCAAAGTGTTATATGCAAAAGAACTTGACGAAATGCTCGCTTTGCTGGTGATGGAATACCTGGAACCGGGAGGTTTCGATCAGTCGGAAAGGTTAGGAAGAGGGTTGGCACTAATTCATAAATATCAGCAAAATGATTTTGGATTTTATTCCGATAATTATTGTGGCGCAACTACACAAAATAATACCTGGGGAAAAAGCTGGGTGCCGTTTTTCCGTGATAAGAGATTGGCGTTTTTAATAAATATGATTCGGGAAGGCAGGGGGTTAGACAGTTCTTGTTTGCGTTTGTTTGAAAAGTTGCTGGATCGCCTCGAATTGTTGATTCCGAATGAAGAAAGGGCTTCGTTAATTCATGGCGATTTGTGGTCGGGCAATTACATGTTAACAAAGAATGGTCCGGCATTAATCGATCCGGCAGCCAGTTATTCGCACCGCGAAATGGAATTTGGAATTGTTACTATGTTTGGGGGTTTTTCTTCGCGTTTTTTTGATGCCTATAACGACGAATTTCCGCTCGATTCCGGATGGCAAGAAAGAAATCAGCTGTATCAGTTGTATCATGTGCTTAATCATTATTATTTATTTGGAGGTGCTTATCTGCATCAGGCTGTAGCAATAGCAAAACGGTATTTGTAAATTTCTTTCCGGTAAATACTTGTATTTGTACGTTTTGTTTTTGTAACTTATAGTTATAATCCAAAAGGTTACAGCAATGAAACATGAAGTTTTTGAAATACCGTACAGGGCAGAGCTGTGTTACATGAAGAACAAGGGGTTGATATTGCCGGAGGAGGTGCCTTATATTGGTATGGGGGCTTCGCATATTGCAACAAAAGCTTTTCGTTTTATGGGAATAAACTTTTTTCCTGAGAAAGCAGCCGAATATTTTAATTACCTGTTAAAGTATAAAGAGCCTGAAAAAGGCGTACTTATTTCGCAATCGGGGCAAAGTTCTGAAACGCTTTGGTGTGCCGACTATTTTAAGTCTTTTACCGCTATTGTAAACGACGAGAACAGTCCGTTGGGAAAACATCCGAACTGCTCGAAGAAGGTAATGTTGTATTCCGGGATTGAAAATCATATCGCCACAAAAACATACATTAATACTTTGCTGGTATTGTATCTGGGGTTTGGTTTTGATCCGGGCGAAGCAGTAGAAGCACTAAAAAAACATCAGGCAGAATTTGAAGCCTTAGGTACCGATATTGGCGCACGAATCTATACGAAAACACAACGGAAGAAACGCTGTTGTTTGTATATTCTTGGCAACGGACCAAATGTTGCTACCGCTAATATTGCGGCACTTGTGCTCAGCCAGGTAATGCGAATGCCGGTTTTAAGTATGTCGGTTTCGCAATACGAACACGGATTTATTGAAACAGCCAAAGATTCGATGGTTATTGCTATAAACCACGAAGGGCGCGAACATAAACGCACAAAAAGGTTGTTGAAGAAAGTGAATGTTGCAGGTGCCGAAACTTGCGAAATATCGAACAGGTATGTGGAAAGCATTTTTAGTCCGGTTACGTTACCCATTCCGTTTTATTATGCTGCCGAATATTTATCACAAAAACTAAAGGTAAAAACACTTTTCCAGGTGGGCGATAAAGTGGTAAGCAAGGTTATCATCGATAAAAATTATGAGTAAAGCCATTGTTGTCGGTTGCCTTAATGATTAAATTAGCCTCAAAACCAAAATCCGATTCTAATGATCGCACAAAAGGCTAAGGAAATTACTCCTTTTATTGTAATGGAAGTTCTTGAAAAGGCTGCCGAAATGGAGCAGCAGGGAATAAATGTAATCCATCTGGAAGTGGGAGAACCCGATTTTAACGTTCCAAAATGTGTTTCGGTTGCCGAACAAAAAGCCTTCGACGAAGGCCGAACGCATTATACACACAGCCTTGGCGACCCCGAACTGCGCAAGCAAATTGCCGAAAAATACAAAGAGGAATATAATGTAAGCGTGTCGCCCGGGCAGATTATTGTAACATCGGGAAGTTCGCCTGCCATTTTATTAACGTTGGGCGTGTTGTGCGATGCCGGCGATGAAGTAATAATTTCCGACCCGGGATATGCCTGCTACGAGAATTTTATACGCTTTATTGGTGCAAAAGCTATTAAGGTGCCGGTTTACGAGGAAGATGGATTTCAGTACCGGTACGAGGAAATAAAAAAGCGCATTACCGACAGAACACGCGCAATAATGATAAACAGCCCCATGAATCCAACCGGAAACCTTTTGTCGGTTGAGTTGATGAAAGATCTGGCAACATTTGATATTCCAATTGTTTCCGACGAAATTTATCACGGTTTGGTTTACGAAGATCGTGCTCATTCTATTCTGGAAGTAACCGACAAGGCCTTTGTTCTTAATGGATTTTCGAAACTTTACGCAATGACGGGGCTTCGTTTAGGATACGTTATTGCTCCGATGGAGTATTTAAGATGTATGCAGAAAATGCAGCAGAACTTATTTATTTGTGCAGGTTCAACTACTCAGCGCGCCGGCATTGAAGCATTAAAAAATGCGGGTAACGAGGTGGAGGAAATGCGCTTAACCTACGATAAAAGACGCCGGTATTTAATTGAACGGTTAACGAAGCTGGGTTTCGATATTAAAGTGAAACCCACAGGAGCTTTTTATGTAATGGTAAATGCCAAACACCTTTCAAATGATAGTTATAAGCTGGCTTTCGATATACTGGAAAAAGCGCATGTTGGCGTAACTCCCGGAATCGATTTTGGCGATAACGGCGAAGGCTTTCTGCGTTTCTCGTATGCCAATTCAATCGAGAATATCGAAGAAGGAATGAATCGTTTACAGAACTACCTGGTTAAATATCACAATGTGCCTATGAATTAAAGCGGTCGAAATGAACGATCTCGTCAATAGGTTTGCGCTTTTTATCCGGTCTTTTGCTATTTGGGTATCCAAGCGGAAGTAAGGCAACAGGCTCGATATTAGCTGGCAGTTGCAACAGGTTGGAACAACAGGTTACATTAAAATTACACACCCAGCATGTACCTAAGCCCAATTCGGTGGCTTTTAAGGTTATGTGGTCGATGGCAATTGCCAGGTCGATATCGGCAGAATCTTTGCCATCTGAAGCCCGTTTCCACGATTGAGAATGGTCGGCACAAGCAACTATAATTACCGGCGCTGTGCGAAACCAGCTGCGGTCGTAGCATTTATAGAGCTGAGTCAGGACTTCCTTGTTTTGCACAACAATAAAATGCCAGGGTTGAAAATTAACGGCCGACGGTGCCAGTCTGCCAGCTTCCAGGATTTCAAAAAGTAGTTCCTTTTCTATTTTGGTATCTTTATAAGCTCTAACCGAGTAACGGTTTTTTATAATATCTGACAAATTCATAGGCCACTAATTGTTTATTTTAACTGTTCGCCAGCTGGTGCATTCAGCTTTTATTTTACCGTTTCGGCCGTTGGGCCGGTGTTTCGCGGGGAATTCTGATAAAATCTGCACTTTTAGTATGTAAATATAAACTTTTTCAGTTTTTAAAAGTGTAAGCAGAAATATGGTTTTCTGTCAATTTTTAATCCGTTTTTCAAATTTTAAAGTTCAGAGTGTAAGGGAAAAATGACTTGTGCTTAAAGTCTTTTATTTTCAATGTTTTAATGGTGTTTGAAATGTGTTTTAGAGCATTCATTTTTCTTGTTGCAGCATTAAAAAATATACGTCATTTGCACGAAAATTAAACAATAACAAAGTTTAGAGTTGAACCTTAAATTTTAATGTCATGAGAAAAGTAAATTTTATAATCGCAATTGTAACATTTTTTACCATGGCCACATCTGTAGCCAATGCCACCGGAATACGTACTGAATTTAATGAGTTTGAATTTACCCTTGTTGATGATTTGCACATGGGCAAAAAGGTAGATGCAATTTGGACCTTGAGCTACGACAAATCAGAAAAACCGGTTACTGTTGTTAAACGAAATACAATCGAAGGAACAGAATATGTGGTAAGCGCAGAGTTCTTTTCAGTTCGTTACGTGGCTAATGCATCAGGTTTTGGTGCAAAACAAGTTCGAAAATCATGGTGTAATGTAGATAGCAAAATCAACAATGCAGTTATTAATCAAACCGAATTAAAAAATCAAGAAATTATTTCGCCAAACAAGGTGGATGACAAAATGGCTTTAGGGCTTATTGCAAGTTACCTGCCCGATCTTTTAAATGATGGATATACGCACTTACTCAATTAATCGCAATAAATAGAATAAAAGCAATTTTAATTCGAAGCCATCCGTTTTACGGGTGGCTTTTTGTTTTTACTGTTTGGGAGGGTAAAAAACATAATAGAATCATAAACTATTCGTCGATTAAATCTGTCGTTCGTGGACAGATTTTAATTAGCCCTCAGAGTTGATGTAGTTGCATTTTTTTAATATTATAAAAAATGTAAATAAAAATCACCTTTTGTTTTCAAATTGAATATGTATTGGGGTTGAGACTATCAGTATGTAAAAAGCAACCTTTTTCTGTGAACGGAATCTGTTTTACAGCAAGGCTTTTGGATGTCACCAAAATGTAATTCGTGCGTCTCTTTAATACAAATAATTACGAAAACAATTACAGTCAGAAAACAAAAATTTAGAGTCATGAAAAAAGTTAATTTATTATCCGTATTGGTTTTAGCAACCTTATTCGTTTCTGTTAGTGCATCAGCAACCGGAGTGCGTACTCAATTCAAATCGTTTGAAATTAAAGAAGTCGATAATCTTTACATGGGAAAATCGGTGAAAGCACTTTGGACGGTAAGTTACAGTGCCGAGGAAGATCCTGTTACAGTTGTAAAACGTACGACGCTTGAAGGCGTTGAATATGTTGTGCATTCAAAACATTTTCAGGTAAGCTATGCGGCAACCAGCGAAGGATTTGGAGCTAAAGAAACCAGAAAAGCCTGGAGCGATGTGCCAAAAAGAATTGCAAGGGCCGTTATTAGTCAGGAAGAAATGGAGCGCCAACGTATTATTACTCCTAATAAAGTTGACGATGAAACTGCGCTGGGTTTAATTGCAAGTTATTTGCCCGACCTGATTAACGATGGTTATACGCATCTTTTGAATTAAGCAGCAAATTTTATTTCATAGAAAGCAATTTTAAGGGAGCCGCGAGTAATCGCGGTTTTTTTATATACAGCCACAAACAAAGCCATCTGCCAGGCTATCGAGTGCCTCTTTTTCTGCCTTTTTCTCAGTATCGGTTCCTTTACATTTCATGCAAACCGGTAAATTAACGGTAGTATTCAATTCTGAATTCTCAGTAGTGATCGGCTCTTTACAAACAAAACAGGTATTTTTCAAGTCTCCCATTTAAATTAATTCGATATGCTTTGTGTAGTGTTATATTTTTTAGTGCAAAATTCATCTCAAAAATAACAATTGTTTGAAGACTAAGTATAAAGCATGAATTTCGCAGGTTCAAAACTTAATTAATTTTCAAAATTGAATGTCCGCAATTGGTCACAACCAGAACGTCACCCTGAACTTGTTTCAGGGTCTTTCTTACAAACAACTGATTATTAAATGCGAGAGATGCTGAAACAAGTTCAGCATGACGTGCTAAATATTAATTATGACATGGAACGGATAATCAAAAAAATATATCAAGAATGAACAAGAGAATTTTTCTGCTGGCCGGCGCGCTGCTTTTTAGCTTTTCAATCCTTCTTGCCCAGCATGGTAGCAATAATGCTGACGAAGCAATTTGCAAACACATTCTTGCAGAACTGCAACAACACAGCGAAAAATCAACAGCAGAACTTGTGGTTTTTGCCGGAAAACTATTGATGAACACGCCTTACGTTGCGCACACATTAGAAACCGAGCCCGAACAGTTAATTTTCAAAAAATACTTATGTGAAAAACTAAAAATACTGAGGCGAAATCAGCAATGTGCAAGGCTAAATATCATGCGAAATTCAAATAATCTGAGAATTTAGCAATACTTTATTTAGAAACATTATAAATTACAAAAATTGACAATTTTTTTATTTGAAACATTTTGTTAAGTTGAGTATAGATTGCCTAGATACGGGCTTCTTGTAAGGCGGTTCTATATTTAGAAAATTCTAATTACTAACAATAGCATTAAGAATAAGGGGACATCATAAATTGTTAGTGAATAAAATAACAGAGGTAAATAATTTCTATTAATCCGGAAAAATGCTAATTAGAAAATTCAAATAATCATTAAGAAATCTGCTTAAAATTGTGTATATTAACATATAATTAATGAAATCCATATTCTATGCCAGGTAATTGCGATGGAGCATTCACATTGAGAACAACTTATTTTTTGCTTTGCATTTGGAATATATTTGTAGAGAATTTACAAACCTATTTAAGTTGTTAATAAAATGTGGACGCTAGTACAAATTATCGTGAATTATTTTAGTATGTGGGATTTTAACAAGAGTGTTAAAAGATTCGAGGGAAGAAAACTAAATGTAAAGAAAGGTACAAGGTATCTTTTTGTGTTATTCTTTGTATTGCTGGTAAATATTGGTAATGCAACAGTGTATTATGTAAGTGCATCAGGAGATGATGCAAATACTGGAACCAGCGAAAGCCAGCCATGGAAAACTTTGGCAAAGGTTAGTAGCACTTCTTTTAGTCCGGGCGACCAAATCTTATTTAAAAGAGGTGATGAGTGGTCAGGAACTATTACTGTAACTTCATCGGGAAGTGCAGGAAGTCCAATTGTTTATGGAGCTTATGGATCAGGTGAGAAACCAAAGATTTATGGTTCTGAAGCAATTACAGGTTGGACAAAACATTCGGGGAATATTTATAAAGCTACCTTTAATTCTTCAATCAACCAATTATTTGTTGGAGATTCAAAATTGAAAGTGGCACGCTATCCAAATAGCGGCTACCTATTTATTAATTCGGTACAGGGATCGACAACTTTTACTTCTAACGAACTAGATGGAGGAGTAAATTATGCAGGTGCTACATGGTTTGGCCGAACTTCTGTATATTTTACGCCAACAACAACAGTATCTTCTTCAAACTCAAAAACAATTATATTAAATAGTGCGCCTGCAGGTGACTTGGGGGTTGACCGGGGATTCTTGTTAATGAATAAATTGGAGTTTTTAGATCAAGCAGGAGAATGGTATTACGATGCATCCTCAAAAACCGTTTATGTGTGGATGCCAAATGGCGATTCTCCAGACAATTATACTGTTAAAGGTTCTGTTTATAAAAATGGATTTTATGCTAATGGAATTAATAATCTAACCATTGAGAATTTGAATATAACCCAATTTGCGGAAACTGGGATTTACGTCAACAATTGTGATGAATTGACAGTAAATAATAACGATATATTGAATGCAGACGCCTATGGAATATATGATAATTCTCACTCTTCAAATAATACAATTACCAATAATACTATAATTGGTTCGAATCACTTTGCACTTTATTTAAGAATGATGAACTCGTTGATATCGGATAATACCATATCACAAATTGCAGTATTTGATGAACTTGGAATTTCAGGGACAGGAGACCATGCAGAAGGAGGAGGTATTTTTATGGCAGGTATTGATGGAGGAAACACTGTGCAATACAATCGACTCACCGATATAGGGTATCACGGGATATATTTTGCTAGACCAAACAATAGCATTCAATATAATTTTATTGATGGTGCTTGTAAGATAAAAGGTGATGGTGGTGGAATTTATACAAGTTTTCGTACGAGTCCAGGACCAAATGGATCTGTAGTTAAAAATAACATTGTATTAAATGTTACAGGTAGCAGATATGGCTATACAGCAAGCAGGGCTTATGGTGAGGGAATATATATAGATGAAAGTGCCGAAGAGGTTATTGTCGAAAATAATGTGGTTGCACATTGTTCAAATTCAGGTATATTTTTACACGATAATGCATCTACAGTTGTTAAAAATAACACAGTACTAGATGCAAGATATGGTATTCAGATTAACAAAGAGCATGGGGCTAATTCAATTAACAATAATATTATTTATGTATTAGATGAGGATGAATATGAACCAAACCAATTGTTAGTAAAAAGAAACAGTGTTAATACTTCTTTTGATTACAATAAATATGTTAGTCACTACAATTCCGCAAAAATATTTAAAGAAATAAGTACTTATGCTGATTTTGCTGGTTGGAAAAGTGTATCGAAACAGGATGGAAATTCGACAATAGATATCTCCATTCTGAATGATGGAGAAACAGAGGAATTGCTCTACAATGATACAAAACAAACAAAAACTATTTCTCTAGGCAGTACGAAGTACCGTAATTTGGATGGGGAAATAGTAACTAATAATGTTAGTTTAGAGCCATTTACAGGAGTAATTTTAATTAAAACATCATCTACAAGTGATATTAATACTACCCCTGAGATTTATGATCAATCTTTTGGATTTATAGGTGATAAACAAATTAATGAGTTTCTTGCACAGGTAATTGCAAGTGATCCGAATGATGGACAGACGCTCACATACGATATTCAGGGTGGTAATGAGGATGGCCTATTTTATATCGACGCAACAACGGGAATTATTTATGCTGCTTCATCAATTTACGAAACAAATGATAAATCAATTCAGTTAGTTGTTTCTGTAACAGATAATGCTACAGAGTCATTATCTGCTTCAGCTATAATTACAATGAACATTTCGGGTGTCAATACTAACATTCCGGATGGGGACATCTTGCCTTCTATTACATCATTTACACTGCCACCTTCCTCGTCGTCTTTAACAGTTCCAATTACTTCTTTTTCTACTGATGGAAATGTCGTAAGTTATCTGCTGAGTACCTCATCTGACGAGCCGATAATGGACGATAGTAACTGGACGACGTCGAACCCAGAAGTATATGTTTTTAGTAAGAGTGGTGAGAATAAGCTTTATGCATGGGTAAAAGATGCAACTGGAAATATTTCTACATCTTCTAGTGCGACTACATTAATTACGTTGGATAATAGTACTACTTATTCTGAATACCGCTTTGAAGAAACGTCTGGGGCCTCTGTAATTGATTCAAAAGGAGCAAATGATGGTATTATTTTTAATGAAGAGCTAAGAGTTGAGGGAGTAAAAGGACAGGGATTACAATTTCTCGGAAATGGTTATATTAATTTAGGACAATGTTTTTCCACCAATGTAATTGATGGAATAACAATGAGTACCTGGATAAAACAGCCTGCTATGTCTGGTGATTATCAGGGATTAATAATGCACGGTGGCCCGAATGATGATACTTTTGCATTATATATAAAGCCTGATACGAAAACTGTTGCATTTAAAACAACAGGCACTACTTCATCTTGGTCTACCATCGACAATGTTGATAAATTGTGGGATGGAGATTGGCACCAATTAGCGGTAACTTATAATGGCACAGAAAAAATAATTTATCTTGATGCTGAGGAAATTTTCGCGGTGTCTGGAAATGGTACTATCGAGTCAGGAGAAGGATACAACTTACTTATTGGGGCAGGAAGAGACAGAATTGAACCTATTTTGTTATACACCGGATATATCGATGAAGTTAGAGTATACAACTATGGATTAACAAGCTCTGAAATTGAAGAAATCTATAATTCTATAGTTAATAAGATTGATACCGTTTACACAACAGAAGACATTTCAATTTGCGAAGGCGAGTCATACAAAGGCTGGACATCCGCAGGCGAATACCAAACGGTTCTGCAAAGTGCTGTTGGAGGAGATAGTATTGTAACAACAAATTTATCTGTTAATCCAGTTTATGATATAGTTGAAAATATTGTTATCCAGGCAGGAGAAGATTATAATGGCTGGACTGCTTCAGGGGAGCATGTTCGTAATTTAACTACCATTTTTGGTTGTGATAGCACTATAACAACTGTTCTCAGTGTTGAAGAAAACCCAATTTATACGACCGAAGAAATTTCTATCTGCGAAGGTGAATCGTATAACAACTGGACATCCGCAGGCGAATACCAAAGAGTACTAAAAAGTATTACCGGTGGCGACAGTATTGTAACTACCTATTTAACCGTTAATCCGGTTTATGATATAGTTGAAAATATTGTTATCCAGGCAGGAGAAGATTATAATGGCTGGACTGCTTCAGGGGAATATATTCGTAACTTAACTACAGTTTTGGGATGCGACAGCACTATAACCACTGTTCTGAGTGTTGAAGAAAAATCTGCTCATGAAACAGTATATTCCACGGAAGAAATTTCTATTTGCGAAGGTGAATCGTATGAAGGCTTAACCTCCGCAGGCGAATACCCAAGAGTACTGCAAAGTATTACTGGTGGCGACAGTATTGTAACTACCTATTTAACCGTTAATCCGGTTTATGATATAGTCGAAGATATCGTTATCCAGGCAGGCGAAGATTATAACGGTTGGACCACTTCGGGCGAATATGTTCGTAATTTAACTACCATTTTTGGTTGTGACAGCACCATAACAACACATTTGATTGTAGAAGAAGATACCAGACATTTCGTTCCTGTTTGGGATGGAGAGAATGGTCAGGATCATATGACTTTTGTTGTTACCAAGGCTCTTGTTGACAGTATTGAACTTGGCATTGGTGATGAAATAGCAGTTTTTGATAATGACATATGTGTTGGTTCTGTGGTTTTGACAAGCAGCATAAATATTGACGACGAAAATTCCTATGTTTTCATATCTGCTTCGCAGGCAACCGAAGATTTAAATGGGTTTACTGATGGAAATGATGTAATATTTAAGATTTGGGATTCAAAAGAACAGGTTGAAAAAGTTGCTAACCATGTTATTTACCACGATGATTTACCCGAATGGATAATTTCTGGTAAATTTAAGTCGAGAGGTACTTCAGTAGTCGAAATCAGTTATGTTTATGAAGAACCAATTATTACTCAAACGATACAGCTTGAACTGGGATGGAATATTTTTTCCGCTGCAGTTGTGCCTGATGATCCGAACATAGAAGTAATTAGTAGTGTTTTGGTTGAGAGTAAAGATCTTTTTAAGGTGCAGAATGAAGAAGGTAAAACCTATGAGAAAATTCGTAGCACCTGGATAAATAATATTGGCGATATGAAACAAACGGAAGGTTACCGTATTCGTGTAAAATCAGCTTGTAGCATTGAAATTACGGGATCCCAGGTTAGTTTGCCAATGAGTATAAACCTTAAAGCCGGATCAAACCTTATTTCTTTTCCATATAATGGATCTGTTGATGCAATGCAGGTTATTCAGCCTTTAATTGATGCCGGGGCTCTGGAAAAAGTGCAGGATCAAAAAGGAAATTCAATAGAATACTGGGGAACTGAAATAGGTTGGCTAAATGGTATCGGTAATTTTAATGTTGGACAAGGTTACCAGGTTCAGGTTAATTCAGATGTTGTTCTAACGATTGGAAATTTATACGAAAAATCTGTTTATGTAGATGATAATATTGAAACAGTGTATTTTCAACCTGAATTTCATGGAAATGGCTCAAATCATATGAATATAAATTTATTCGGATTTGATGACTCTCATTTATCGATTGGAGACGAAATTGCAGCCTATGATGGCGACATTTGTGTTGGTGCAATTACTATAACTGCTTCTGATTTGAGAAATAAAGCAGTAAGTATTAATGCTTCATCCACTGATATAGGCGAGAATAACGGCTTTACAGAAGACAATAACATTGAACTGAAATTTTGGGATTCTGAAACCAATGAAGTAAAAGATTTTAATCTTTCAGTTGTGAATGGTGAATTAACATACACCATGCATTCAAGTGTTTTTATAAGGTTTGAAAATCAGCTTCTTGATGATGAAAATGTATCTTTTTCTATTGATATGTATCCCAACCCGGCTACAAATAATGTGAATGTCAGATTCTCTCAAATTCCGGAGAGTGGAGCACAATTGTTGCTTTTGGATATTAACGGTAAACAGTTGCAAAGTCGGGAGGTACAATCAACACTTGAAAGATTGGATATTAGTAGTTATCCAGCAGGTATATATTTTATAAAAACTGTTGTAGGTGACTTCGTAAAAACGAATAAGCTCATTAAGAATTAATCTCATGTATGCTAAATCAGAATGGACAATGTATGACAAAGAGTTAATAGAAGAGGCAGTTCTACTATCGTACATCAGAAATGATGTGGATAGCGTTGCCGCTGATATAGGGATTGATAGCGCGTTGTTGCATAGTTGGCGTCAAAAATATGGTGCCACTGATATCATTCGGATATTCGAAAAAAGCAATCTCGGTGCAGATGATTTAAAATCTCAGAATAAAATATTGAGAGCTCTTTTGAAAAATGCTGAATTTGAACACGAAGAGTTATTAAAAATAATGGATCATAATTTTTAATAAACGATTCATCAGTGTTTGTTAATTTTTCAAGATATTAGGAAAAAGAGGGACTATCGTTATATAGGATAGTCTCTCTTTTTACATCATTCGAAATAGTTTAAAGTTCGGTATCCGCCTTTTCTTAGGTATGCATCTTTCAGCATTAATTTAATGTCTGAATGTATCATTTCTGAGATGAGAGCCTTTAAATCGTATTCTGGTTTCCAGCCTAGTATATTTCTTGCCTTGGAAGCATCGCCAACCAGTAAATCAACTTCTGTTGGCCTGAAATAACTCGGATCAACAGAAATAACAGGAGTAAAATTATTGTTCATCCCCGAATTATTCTTCTTAATTCGATCTTTAATATGGGAAAGATATTCAAGGCCAACCCGCGAAGTAAAAATCGTCTCATCTATATCCGAAATATATCCTTTTTCCTCAACACCTTTTCCTGTAAAAGTAATTTCCAGTCCAATTTCTTTGCCGGCCATGATTACAAAATCGCGTATTGATGTTGTAATTCCAGTGGCTATAACATAATCATCAGGTTTATCTTGTTGAAGAATGAGATGCATCGCTTTAATGTAATCTTTTGCATGGCCCCAATCTCGTTTTGCCGATAAATTTCCAAGGAAAATTGTCTCTTGCATACCGAGGGCTACACGTGCCATAGCCCGGGTGATTTTTCGGGTTACGAATGTTTCGCCCCGAATTGGCGATTCATGATTAAACAATATACCATTAGATGCGTGGAGCTTATATGCTTCGCGATAATTTACAGTAATCCAATAAGCATATAATTTTGCAATACCATATGGTGATCGTGGATAAAAGGGTGTTTTTTCTGTTTGTGGAACTTCTTGAACAAGACCATATAATTCTGAGGTTGAAGCCTGGTAAATTTTTGTTTTTTCAACCAGGTTGAGTAATCGAATTGCCTCGAGAATACGCAAGGTGCCAACTCCATCGGCATTGGCGGTGTATTCTGGCGTATCGAAACTTACTTGTACATGACTCATTGCTGCCAGGTTGTATATTTCATCGGGCTGTACCTCTTGTATTATTCGAGTCAGGTTCAAGCTATCGGTTAAATCTCCATAATGTAAAATAAGGTTCCGGTTATCTAATTGCGGATCCTGATAAATATGATCAATACGCTCGGTATTAAACATGGAGGCTCTTCGTTTGATACCATGTACGATATAACCTTTTTTTATAAGGTATTCAGCTAAATAGGCACCATCCTGACCTGTAATTCCTGTAATAAGTGCTACTTTTTTCATATTGTGATTTTTTAAGGACTAATGATTTTTGTGTTGAATCGAGATTGGTTTGCGACCATTTTTCCTCATCGATTTAACCGGGTGTAATTTCTTTTTGTTGTTGTAAATTTGATCAAACTTCATAAATACATCGGACTCTTTAGTTTTGTTGTAATATGAATTCATGGAAACATATTCAGGAATTATACGCATGAGTTCATCTACAATCTCTTGATGACTCATTGTTTCAATTGAATTTAACAATCCAATGATGGCATGATTCAAGTTGGCAAGATCCTGGGTTCTGTCTTTTCCTATCATTATCTTGCTATTATGGGTATGTGAGAGTTTTTCTTCTTTGTCATCAAGCAACTCTTCGTAAAGTTTTTCACCCGGGCGTAATCCTGTAATTTTTATCTTGATGTCTTCATCAGGAACGAATCCTGAAAGAGAGATCATTTTTCTGGCCAGATCAATTATTTTAACAGGTTCACCCATATCGAAAACAAATATCTCTCCACCTTTGCCAATAAATCCTGCTTCAAGTACCAGTTGGCAGGCTTCCGGAATTGTCATGAAATAACGTGTGATTTTTTCGTGGGTGATTGTTACCGGACCGCCTTTTTCAATCTGCTTTTTAAATAATGGCACAACCGATCCGTTTGATCCAAGAACGTTTCCGAACCGTGTAATAATGAACTGAGTTTTAAATTTTACTGATTGCGCCAGTGCTTGAATATACATTTCACTCAAACGTTTGGTTGCTCCCATTACGTTTGTTGGATTAACGGCTTTGTCGGTTGAAATCAGTACGAATTTTTCAACACCGAATTCTGCAGAAAGATCAGCCATTAGTTTATTCCCTCCCACGTTAATATGAATTGCTTCGCTTGGGTATTTTTCCATTAAGGGAACATGTTTATAAGCAGCAGCACTAAATACAATTGTAGGAGAATACTCTTTAAAAATTCTGCGCATTTTAATTGCATTCGTTACATCACCAACAATAACTTCAAAGTTTGTGTTGGGATAATTTGCAATTATTTCCTGTTGCAGATTATAAAGATCCGATTCTGCTTTATCTAATAAAATAACTCTCCGAACCCCAAAACCAATAAGTTGGCGTACTATTTCTGAACCGATTGAACCGGCTGCCCCGGTTACCAGAACAACAGAATTTTTTAATCCATTTTTAATTTTTATTCGATCTAACTGAATGGAGTTTCGTCCTAATAAATCTTCAATTTTAATGGTATGAATTTCGTTTGCATGAAGTTTGCCATTAATCCATGATTCCAAAGGAGGTACTTCTTTGATCAAAAGATGATGTTGTAAGAATTGATCGGTTATTTGTCTTTTTCTTTGATAGGATAATTCCGATTTTTCAATGGCAAAAATTATTTCTGTAACATTATTTTTCGGAATGATATGTTTTATCGCCTTATCTATAGAGTAAATTGGATAACCTGACAAAAACTTATTTTGAATGGATACATTCTCATCTATAAATCCAATTGCTTTTATTTGCATATTGTTGTTGGTGAGGGCATTGAGAGTTGTTTGACCAAGTTCTCCTGTACCAAAGATCAATACATTTTCTGAATCCTTTTTATGAAGTATCCAGTGTTGGTAAAGTATTTTTGCAAACAAACGCGACATTACCATAGATGTGGTAACAAGAAGAACAAAAATTACGATTACCGATAAGGGCATATTAAAAAAGGAAGATTCGTCTATTTTTCTTATGGTTAGCGATATAACCGCAAGAGAGGCTCCGGTGCATGGCACCGAGAATATTATGTTCTTTATATCCTTGATCGTTGTATGACGAAGTATAACAGAATAGCAATTGGCTTTCCAGCAACACAAAATGAATAGGGGTAAAACAATGGAGAGATGCCACGGATTAATCGTTTGGTCAACAGCTACCAAATTGAAATTAAGCCTCAAAACAAAAGCTGTAAACCATGATAATGCCGCGATACCTACATCGAACAAGAGAATTGCCCAACGGGGTAAATAATTACGAGTAAAGAAGCGTTTAAATGTTTTCATTTTAAAAATTTTAGGTTAACAAGTATTTATTCAAACAGTAGATAAAAGCGATATTGATAGGTACTTATTTGCTAACTAATAAGAGTATTTCCAATTAATAGCTTTTTGTATTTTGTAGCGTATAATCAGGTAGGCTGCAGAAAGTACTATTATTGAAAAGAGAAGTACAAAGAAGTTCATCCAGTTGTTTGTAATTGACAGGATGACAGTGATATTGATAGTCAGCTGTATTAGTCCATAAATTAAGGCTACTTTAGTGTGCGACCACTTATATTCGTTACTTAAAAACTGATACAAGTGCGTTCTGTGCGCTTTGAAAATATTTTCACGGTGAGCCAAACGCATAAGCACGGTTACAACCGAATCAATTCCATAAACGCAAAAAAATAAAATATATTCAACTCTTCCTGTTCTTATAATTAAAGAGATCATAAACCAGGCTAGCAGGAATGCCAAACTTACACTGCCAACATCACCTGCAAATGTCTTTGCACGTCGGCGAAAATTAAAGAATAGAAAAACGAGGGTAGATATAATCATTGTTATCAGCAGTTCTGTAGAAATAAAGTTAATGGATCGATTAAGCCAAAGAAATGTGCATAATGAAACCAAACCGTATATCCCTGTAATTCCATTGATCCCATCCATGAAATTAAATGCGTTAATCCATCCCAGAGTCAGAATATATATTAAAATGACCGTATGCCATGGCAGATCGAAGACCTGTATTTGCCATAATAAAATAGTTGTAGCTACTATATGAACTAGCATTCTACCACTCGATTTTAGTGGGATTATATCATCGATAAAACTGATAAATGCTATAATTAATAATGCGACAATAATCCAGGGGGCTATCTGTCCATAAAAAAAATACCATAAAACTGCTGCAATTGGAAAAATTATACCTCCACCGCGAACAGTAACATATTGATGTGAACTTCTATTATTGGGCCTATCTACAATGTTTAAAGTTTTGGCAATTTTAATATAACCCAAAAGAATAATGGTAAGTGCAACGAAGGTAAAAATATATATCATTTCAGGATAATTAGAATGATGAAATTGTTTTTGTAATACCTTGTTCTGCTTGCATTGGCATTTTATCGATACGTAATGCTTTTTTTAGTTTTTCATTTGAAACGACGTATGAATCAGTTAACTTTTTTAGTCGTTCAGTATTGATAGGTAAATGAATGGTATCACCTAATTTAGCTAGGGAGTAAATTATCTTTTTATTTATGTTCCAAATGTGAGCCTTTCTTCCTTTTGATTTTGCAATAAGTTCAATGAGTCGATTGGTTGAAAGAACTTCATCATCCGCAATTTGATAGATTCCTGGCTTTATGTCTTTTTCAAGCAATGAGTTTATTACAAATGCAAGATTATCAATGGATGTAAAAGATCGTTCATTATCATAACTTCCCAAAGGCCATGGGATTCCGCTAGCAACTTGCTTGTAAAGCAGGTTTAAATTACCCTTATTCCCAGGGCCATGAATCATGCATGGCCGAAGTATATAGAGCTTCTTACTTTTTGGCAATTCTTGGCTACACAAAAAGTTTTCAGCTGCCAGTTTTGATTTGCCATAAGGCGTCTTTGGATTCGGAATTTCTGATTCATCGAGATGATTTCCATTTAACTCATCGGCAACAGCTTTTACTGAGCTGAAAAAAATGAATTTCGATGTATTGGACTGTATGAAGTATTCAAAAATCTGCTTCGTTAGCTCCACATTAATTTCAAAATAAGCAGCTTCATCTGTCGTATTTTTTACATCGTGAGCCTTTCCTGCCAAATGTATAATGGCATCAAATTCTACGTTCTTTTTTTTATTTAGGTCATCCCAAAAAATAAATTCGTCGTACGCGTGATTTTTCGGCTGAAATATATCTAAAGCAATAAGTTGAGCTGTTAATTCTGATTTTATTGATTTTGCAAGATTTGTTCCAACAAAACCAAATGCACCAGTTATTAGAATATTCATAGGTTTTGATATTTTATAGCACTATGGCTGATTTATTTCTTCAAATCAGAAATAAAAGTCTACCATTCTTTACTTAATGAAACTTGTACTCCGAAATTATTTTTAATTGTATTACCATAATCGAAAGCAAGTGCTAAAGGCATATCGGTATAATTAAACTTCACTTTTTTCAAGTAATATAATCCGGGGATAATGTTTTATAATTTTACCGACTCTTTTAAGTTGTTTTTTGGGTTCGGTGAGGATGCGGTATAACCAAATTAGATTGAATTTGGTGACCCACTTCGGTATATCTTTAATATCTCCCGAAAAGTAATTCAAAGCTGCCCCAACTCCCAGCATCATACCTTTATTTAAGTAGGGAAGTAGTTTTGACATAAATATTTCTTGTTTTGGTGCGCCTAACGACACCCAAATAAGTTCAGGTTTAATACTGTTTATTTGCCTTGCAATTTCTTCGTAGTTAAATTGATCAGCTTCTAAATATGGAACAGGAATATAGTGTAATTGCGAAGCAGTGCTTTGCTTTTCAACTTTATCCTTTATTTTTTGATATACACTTACTGTGTTTCCAACAATGCAGTGGTTGCCAGGATGATAGGCAAACTTGTTGAAAAACTGCGGACCATTATATGCCTTTAACTTTTTGTTGTAAAATATCGAGGCTAACTTTGCAATATAGCTTCCATCGCAAGAGTTTACGGTTGATCCATTCAGAATCTCCAGTAATGCATTATTTCTTTTTTTATGTGCTTCAATTAGTATATTGCTGTCGATAAAACAACAATAGCCTTTGGCAGTTAAAGAAGTAAGTATTACTATTTCTTCGAATTTATGATGATCGAACTCAAAATTTATTTTAAAGTATTTCATCTGTTTACAAATTGTTTAAATGGTAAGGCAACAGATGGAACTCCCGATGAATTTTAGGTATTCTCGCTGGTGAATTCCTGAAAGCTAAAATTCATGTTCGTTTCATTCGATTGTCTTTTTAAGTTATAATCGGAATAATTCCCTGTGGCTTTGCCTCAGGGTTTCGCATTCTTTTCCCTGGTGAGGGGAGATGGCATTCGTCAATTGACGGATGTCAGAGGGGGAAATAAAGAAAATTCGGTTTTCAGCATTTTAGCTGAAATGAAGTTGGAGTAATACCCTTGGCTTTGCCACGGGGATAGTCAACTTCAAGAATTTTATTTATTCGACTGTAAATAAATATTTGCTAATAAAATTATGGTCTGGTGGTTGAGGAAAAGTTATTGTGGAACAATCGGCAATAACTAATTTGCGATGAAGTTTTTTGTATAATCCTTTACTTTTTCTCCATCCGTTAGCAACCGGTAAAGTTTTTTCCACTGAGGAAGACCTAAAATGTTCCGATCGTCGATATATAGATCTGCATAAATTTTGCGACTAATCGTCTCATCGTATTCTTCGCCTTCGTAATTGCTGTTAACGGCATAAAATATCAGTCCTTTTTCCCCGCAAAACTCTACTGCTTTATCAAGTTCAGTACCAGTTCTGTAAGTCCATAGGATTAACTTATGGCCTTTCTCCTGAAATAGTTTGAGCGTTTCTATGGCATACGGAATTTCTTTTCCAATGGATGGATATTTGTGTTCAACAATTGTTCCATCAAAATCTACTGCAATAATCATAATAATTGTGTTTTTAAGTGTTTAGTAGTTTTTAAGCATAATACTTAGGCAATACTCATTTTGTGTTTGTAACCGCCATAGCCTTTTTTCCAATACTTGTTACCATAACCATACCCTCTGTCTGGTGCATTGTTTATTATAATTGCTGCACGTTTTATTCTATTGAACTGAATAATTTTGTTGATTTGCTTAATTTCGTTTTTGTGGCTATGGTTAATGCGAAGAACGAAAAGAGAGATATTTGAGAATCCGCTTGTTAAAATAGCATCTGGAACTAATAACAAGGGGGCATTATCGATTACGATGTAATCATACTTGTGCTGTACACTATCTACTAATTTTTCAAATTTGACCGAATCTAAAAGATCAGACGGATTTGGTGGAATTGGCCCAGCTTGTATAAAATGTAAGTTAGATATGTCTGTTTGCTCAATTATATCTTCAATTGATTTTTCATTTTTAAGGTAGTTACTCAATCCGATCGCTTCTTGCTTGTTCAGGAAGTGATGTAAGGTAGGTTTATGTAAATCTGCACCAATGAGCAAAACTTTTTTGTCTGATTTTGTAAGAATTGCTGATAAATTAGATGAAATAAATGATTTCCCTTCACCCGGAACTAGTGAGTGTATGGCGATAACCTTTGTTCCTGATTGATCTAGGATTGTGTTAAGATTAGATTTAATACCTCTGAAGCACTCTGCAATTCCCGATCGGGGATGATGGACGACAGGTAACTTAACTTTATATTTATGTTTAACAATACCTTCTAGTATTGGGGTACTGGTATTGTGCTCAATCTCTTCCCTGGTTTCTATTTTTGTATTGAAGAAGCCAATTAAAGTGATAAAAATGAATGGAATTGCTGCGCCTCCAAACAATCCTATACCAACGTCTTTTACCAGCGTTGGTCCAATTTGTACCGCAGCTTCAACCATGGCTTTATCTATAATTTGTATTTCGGAAGCGATAGATGCTTTAGAAATGGAGGCTTCAGCCTTTTTTTGAAGCATGTAAGTATAGAGTTCATTATTTAAATCAAATTCTCTTTGTATTCCAATTAATTTTTTTTCAGTATCAGGGAGTTTTTTAAGCCTTGACTGGATAGTATTGTATCGCTCTTGCATACTTTCCATTTTTGATTCTGTCACTTTTAATTGGTTCTTGAGCGTTTCTTCAAGTCCATCGCGTGTAATTTTTATTTCCTTTTCAATAAGTATTAATGATGGATTTTTTTCCTGAACACTAAAAGAAAGAACCTCACGTCTACTATATAAATCTTTTAATCTGTCGAGCGTACTGTTTAAACTTGTATTAGTAATTCCAATGACAGCAGGATTAACCATCTGTTCAATTTTTTTTGAATCATCAAGGTATTGTTGTAAATCGTTGTAATAATCGATCTGCAACTGAGTTAAATATTGTTCTTGTTCTATTTCTTCCAACTTTGTATATACGGTTTGGGCTTCCTGACCTAAGTTCATAACCTGATTGTTTTTGCGATAGCTGCTGAAATTTTCTTCGGCTGCACCTAACGATTTTTTTATTCTGGAAAGCTGTGAGTCAATAAACTCTAACGAATGTTCTGAGTTTTGATTCTTATTTTCCATCCCAAACTGTATAAATACATCGTTTAGTTCGTTTATGAAATCAGCTTCGCGTTGTTTGACTTCTCCTTCAATCATAATTGAGATAAGGTCAGAATTTATTTCTTCCAGATTGATTTGTGTTCTTTTCAGATATTGAGTTGTTAGCTTATCAACGTTATTGAATACTAGTATATAAGTTTCATCAACTGTTGCATTTTTATTTGTTATTGTGAAATTGAAAAGATCGTTAAAAAAGGGGTCTCCAAATTTATGTCTTTGATCCATATCAATTTGTTGTGGATAACCATTCTGGCTGGTTTGTCCTTTTCCGATAATTTCGAATTCATTCTCGTTGAGAACTTTTATGTACAGAGGAATGTTCTGGGCATTTTGTGCCGTAGGAGAGATGTCTAAATGAAAAGGCGCTCTTTGATATAGGTCAGCATTATACAATAACCTTTTATGGTACCACGAATAGTCCCAACCAAGGTTTCGTAGAGCTTTTCGATATAGTGTATACGAACGAAGAATTCCAATCTTGTTTTCAATATTCGCTTTTTTACCCATTCCCTTCATGGGATTATCAAATGACAAAACTGAACTTATTGAGCTTTCTTCATTTACCACAAGTATTCTGCTTTGAATTTGATATTTATTTGGTGAATTTATAAAGTGGAAGTATCCTAAAACTAAACCAAGTGCGCAAAATCCTACAAACCATGGCCATTTTTTCAAATATCTTAAAAAGAAATTTCTTGTTTCTTTTTTCTCGTGTGAGTCAATCAGGTTAATAATTTCTTCTAACTTTTCCATATCAGATGTGTTTTAGAGTGCAAATATTGAGGCAGCTACCAACAAAACAGACAAAGTACCAAGTAGTTTTGAGTAAGTATCGCTGTTAACATTCCTTCTTTTTAGCTTACTTGGAGGAATATAGACCATATCATTCGGTTGAAGATAAAATACATTTGATGAATAAATACTATTATTTGTAAAATCAACTTTATGGGTATATATACGATTGCCATTATGTCTTTTAACAGTAACATTTGATAAATCTGCAAAGTCCGTGTATCCGTTTGCTTCACTGAGGGCGTCAAGTATGTTCAGGCTTCCTTCATAATTGTAATAAATCCCTGGATTTTTAACTTCACCGCTAATATTTACCTTAAAGTTTAAGAGTTTTACTTGTACGGTCGGTTCTTTCAAGTACTCCTGCGCACGTCTCATTACTCTGTCTTCAGCTTGGTCAAGAGTAAGGTCAACCAACTTTATCTTCCCTAAAATAGGCAGGATTATAGTTGAATCAGCTGATACTCTGTAACCATTGATATATTTACTCGTGGGATCGCCAAACATTTGCTGAGTTCCAGTATAAATCCCATTTCCTGCCAGACTCGGATTAAATAACTTATTGACCTCTGAGTCCAAGGTTAAAATGCTTAAATAAAGATTGTCATAGGGTTTAATCTTATGCTCAGGTGCTGCGCCAGGAACTTGGAAGTAATCTGCTTTTTCTACATTCGTTTGAAACATCGTGATATTTTTTGTATTACTGCACGCTGTTTGAATTAGAATGCTGGAAACACACAAATAGAAAATATATCTTTTTTTCATACTGTATATTGTTATTGTTGTTATGTATTACTCAGTTTACTAGTGTATTATAAATGAAATAACTTTTGAAATATTAAATTGGAGAGAATTAATCAATGTTGAGAATTGATTTTAAAATTTGTACCAGGTTCGTTTCGAATTTAGAAATTGTATATTCTCGTTCGAACTTTATTCTAGCTGCCGATCCTAAAGTTTGTCGCAATGTTGGATTTGTAATTAGTATTCTTAATTTTTTTGCGAGTTCTTCGGGGTTTCCCTTTTTTACTAAAAAACCTGTTTTCCCTTCGATAACGATACTTCTTATTCCTCCTTCTGTAGTAGAAATAACTGGCAGGCTATGTTTCATTGCTTCTAACAATACTAAAGGAAAACATTCGTTGTGATAAAAAGTCGGGAAAGCGAAAATGTCGGTTTCTGAATAGATAGTTTCTTTTTCTCTTCCGTATTTTTTCCCCAGGTACTGGATACTACCGTTCATATTAAGTGAACGAATTTTTTCACAAATCTTTTGTTGGGTAATATCACCTTCTCCACCAACGAAGGTACATCGAAAATTGAGTCTTTGGTTGTGTAATATTTTACAAGCATCAAGCAATACATAGACACCTTTTGTTTCGATTAAATTTGACAGAAACAGAATTTTGACAGTTTTCGGTCTATATTCTGCCTCATTAAATTTATCAACTATGTGATTGGTGTTTTGTTGCTCGAAATCTATACCATTGGGACAATAGTAAACTGAATCTCGGGAAACATATTTTTGAATATCCGGATATAAGTATTCTGATAAGAGTACGAATGTTACATTCTTAAATATAACTTTATATAAAAAATTGTCAAAGTATTTATGTTGCCGGGAAGTTACTCCTTTATTATGAAGGTGAAAAACCAACTTAATTCCAAATAGTTTTAAAAGCAAGACCACCAACGAGTCTTTATAAAAGCCTATTCCTTTAATGGTTATTGCAAAATAACACAAATGAGGTCTAAATGTAACTGCATGCCAAAATGTATGGAGTAGAATAGAAATGTATATAAATACTTTATATATGCTCCTTTTGCCAATGTCTGTTGTATTTTTTGAGGTATTTAAATTTACATATTTGCAATGGAAAGTATCATTAATCAATGTACTTCTTTGAATATTCTTTCCAACAACTGATGAGCCGTGGGTAGGTGGGGGTAAATGCAGAATAAAAAGAATTTTACTTTTGTGCATTATTGACGATATAGAAGATGATAGAACTAGTAAGTATCGAATACTTCATTTATTGTATAATTTTAACCAAATCTGATTTTAATGTTTTTAAGGTAAATTGTTCCATTCTTTTTTCAGGCAATGCTCTTCTGTCGATTTGTAAAGCTTTAATCATCATCTCTGAGAAATCAATCACACTCCTGTTTTCCACGACATAACCATTAATTCCATTTTTAATGATATCATACGAACTGCTAAAATTGGTAACTACTGACGGCACACCAATACACGCAGCTTCAAGTAATGTGGTTGACCATCCTTCGGTGTACGAACCCATAATAAATACATCGGCAATATTAAGGTATTTGGAGATTTCGGTATTTTTTAAAAATCCGGGAAGAAAAATATTGTTTTCAAGCTCATTTAGTTCAATGTAACGCACAATTTTTTCATGGTCTTCTCCGTCACCAATCACAAAAAATACTGAGTTAGGATATCTCTCATGAAAAAGCTTATAAGCATCAATCATTAGTTGCCAGCCCTTATAATATCCAAGTCTGCCACAGGTAACTATCACTTTTGTGCTTTTGGCGATTTTCAATGTTTCTTTGTAATTGTTGTTGTTTACTTTTTTAAAAATATTTTCATCAATTCTAGTTGGGAATTGAATCACAGATTTTCCGTTAAACCCCTTGCCTCTGATTTCTAGTTCTTTTATAGCCAAACTGTCGGCAGCAGCTAAAATCCAGTGGGCACTAGCCACCTGAGACAAGAATAGGCTATCATATGCACTGGCAAATATTTTTGCATAAAAATACCTGGAATAATTTAATGGATTTTTGATCCCGGGGAATATAAAACATATTTTTCTGTCTTGGATCTTTGAATTTAATGCCAACAGTACTTCCGGAGCTTGTATTACGATTATTTCACTACATCCTTCTGCAATTGTTGATCGGTATTTTCGAAGACTGTTGTACGCCTGTAGGCGCATTGGAATTAATGGTTTGTTTTTCCTTCTTATTCCTTTCATGAATGGGAAAAAACGATATTTTTTGCCATCTATTTCTTTTATGGTCCATGATCCAATTTCTTCTTTCCCGGTTGAAATGCCTACAAGATTTAGCTCTCCGTTAAACGAATGTAATAAATTTCGTACGAATGTAAGTTGGCCTCCGGTAGGGAAGTCGACAAAATTGCATGGTTCTATAACAGTTATTTCTTTCATTTTGTAATGATTTTAGTTTGCTTGAGGTTAAATACGTAAAAGTGTGTTATGTCTCTAAAATTTGCTTGTTTAAGCAGTTAATAGTTTTACGTATTTTGTAACAGTAGATTCTACTGAAAATTTGCTAGCAGAATCGATTATGTTACTTTTCTTGAACATAACATCGTTGTTTGCCACTCTTAATAATGCCTTTGCAAATTCGATAATATTTTTGTGTTCAACCAAAATTCCGTTAACTTCCTGTACAATTATATCTTTCGGACCACTTGGACAATCAAATGCAATAACGGGTGTTCCAAGTGAAATCGATTCCACCAGAACATTAGGAAATCCTTCAAAAAGAGAGGTTAAAACGGTTGCTTTTGCTCTTAAATAATACGATATAGTTGATGTCTGAAAACCTTCAAAGGATACTTGTAGTGTCAAACCTAATTCCTTTACTAAGGTTTTTAACTGGGGCTCTTCTTCCCCTTCTCCAACAATGGTCAAGTGCAGGTTGGAGTTAGTTCTTAATGCAATGGCGAAAGCCCGTAACAAATACGTAAGTCCTTTTTGAGCATTTAATCTTCCTACATACAGAAATTCATTTTCAAGCTTTTTTTGTTCATGATTGTCTTTAGTTATACTACCAATGGTTAAAGCCGGATTAAAAATTGTTTCAATTTTATTGCTGTCTATGTTAAATGATTTAACCAAATCTTCGCACATCCCTTTCGATTGTGCTACAATCTTATGACAGTCTTTTAGTGCAAGTTCTGTAAGTTTTGAGGTAATAAAGTTTCTTAATACGTTTCCCGAATTTTGAAAGAAATGCGAAAGTGTATTAATGTTTCTTACAATTACTTTTCTTTTTATAAAGAAGATTTTTTTGACCAGAAAAACCAATATTGCCAACTCAGTATGAAATACCAAAATGCTTTCGGGTTTTCTTTTCCAAATCGTTTTAAGTAAAGGGAAAAAGGCATTCCGCGTATGTTTTTTGTTTAGGTTGACAATTGGAACCTGTTTATTTAATTCCTTACTTAAAGATGTTTCCCGGTAATTGATTACCCAAAGTTCTACTTCAAAGTTTCTGCTGAATAATTCGTTACATAGAAGCGTACTTACCTTTTCAGCACCGCCATGCTCCAGGTTATAAACGAAAAGAGCAATTTTGTTTGATTCCACTTCTGACATTGATTGAATGTATTTGGCTTCTGAAATAGGATCACGATACAAACTTGTGAACTTTTACCAGAGAATTCACAAAATCTTCGATCATAAATTTTTGCGGACTGACGCTTCCTTTATGCCAGTTTAGGTTCTGATCCCAGAAACCAGGAAATTGGTGCGACGTAAATGCGTAACTCAGTTCAATTATTTTATATTCTCCTTGATGACTAATAAAATCAAAAGCAACCGATTGTGCATTTAGTTTTTGGGCCGATTCAAATGCTATGCGAATGCATTCAGTATCGATTTTTGTGTAATCATAATCTTTTAATCCACTACCAGAAGCTCTGAAATCGCCCTTTCTGCAGAATCTGCGAAGTCCAAAACATCTTGTTCCCACAATTACCAAACGAATATCAAATTCATTTTGAGGAATAAAATCCTGAAAATAGATATATCCTTTTTCTTTCTGTGAATATTTTTCTATTTCATTTTTAACGAAAATCCTGGCTACACCTGTGAGTAGTCTTTGAGCTGAGGTTAAATTTTTATCGCGACGAAACATCCAGATTCGTTCCTTTAACCGTGCAAATGGGTTGGTTTGTGAAAAACCTTGCCCAAAGGCTATGTTTATCATCCTTTCTGCCTCAGGCTTATCTTTCACTAGCCTGACATTTGAAGACCCGGCCCCATTTCTTAATTTAAAAACTTTTGGGAATGTAGTTCTTGATAGCCAGTTATCAGCATCTTTTTTCGAAAAAAATACATAAGTATTAATGAGTGGTACTCCAATAGCTTCTAGTAAATATTTTTGTCCAACTTTATCATCATAATGCCAACTGGTATCTACATCCGGAAAAACTTTAATATTTATTCTTTCCAACGATTGAGTTAATTGGCGAGCCATTAAATTTGATTTATAATCGGTTAAATCCCAGTGCCACATTAGGCCATCACAGTCTTTCAACTCTGAAATAATATTGGAGTTGTAACAATTAACTTCTTTGTAGTGAATGCCATTCTCAATACAGTGTTCAATCCATATGTCACTAAAACTACCGGATCTGTCATGAATTGCTATTTGCATGATTGTATCATTTTAAAGAAACGAATCATTCGTTGTGTGTGTGTGTGATAATCGAAGTTTTCTAATGCAAACTTTCTTCCATTACTCCCTATGGTATTTGCCTCCTTGGGATGGTTTAGAATATATTCGATATTTTGGCAGATATTTTCTGCGCTAAATTCAGTGAACACTACATTTTCTCTATCTTTCAAAATATCTCCAATTATCCCTGTTTTTGTTGAGATAACAGGTCTGCCGGAAATCAAGTATTCTCCAATTTTTGTAGGGAAATTATATCTATTTTGCCGATTTTCCGGTTTTGCAAGAATTAACATACTTGAAGACATTAATATATCCTGCAATTCTGTTTCTAATAAATAACCTGGGAAACAGATGTTCCGTTCTAAATTATGGTTTTCTATAATAGTTTTTAATGCATGATAATCTTTTGACCTCTGAGGGGACCCGGTTAGTACCAGATTCAAATCAGGATTTTTTTGTATAAGCTTTGAAAATGCCTTTAATATGGTTAGTATACCATCCTTCCTCTCTAGGTAAGTTCCTGTGTATGTGATGTTACGGGTGGTTGAAAGATGTTTGTCTGCTTTAAAATCTTGAATTAAAATTGGTACAACAAGCGACTTTGTCTTTAATTTCAAATCATTTCTTAGGTAATCTTGTAATTGACTATTTATTACAATAAAACCATGAAATAATCTGTTTTTCCTGTTTATTTGTTTTATCTGCTTTTCAGATATTTCATTCTCATCCAAAAAATCCACTTCATTTTTTTCGCGAATTAATTTGGTTCCGGTCACAATAGAAATAACTTTCAAAAATAGATAAAAATAGATTGGAAAAGCAGATATAATAAGCACATCAGGTAGTTCTCGTATACAAACTAAACCTGCTTTAATCGATCCTAAAATATCTTGCCATCTCCTTAAAATAAATCGTTTACTTCGTATTGTATTGTTACAAGTATATTCAAAAGGTATTTTCTCAAATATTCCGGAGATTTTTGAATTATTTAAAACATTATTCGCTTCAGTTGGTACAGGCAGAATTACTTTAGCGATATGCCCTTCATGTACAAATCCTTTTGCATATAAATGAAATCGTTTTGTTAATGCAAATCCGTGTGGGTAGGGTTGATTTAGAAGCAGAAATATCTTCATTTGGCTATGTACTTCATTAATTATTTGAACACGATATTGCCGGTGTTAATATTGAACTTATGAGCTCTGAGTCTCTATTGTTTTTAATACATAGGAGAGAATGTGTTTTCGATAATTCTCAACCTTTAATATACCAGGAAGATAGAACAACCAAATGCACATGAACAATATCGTGAACAGACTGTAACTGATAGAGATCATAAACATAATTAGTACTGGGAAGATAGTGCCTTTTAATTTATATAACTTTAATATCTCTTTTGTTGATTGCCATAAACTAAAGAGAAAGAAAATGAAGCCAATGGTACCAAACCTGGCTAAAATTTTTCCAATGCCTGATACTGTAAATATTTGGGCCCCTAGGTTGTTGGTCCATCTTGCTTCCTCGTGCCCTCCATACCCGATTATAGGATGATTCAAATAATCTACAAAATCTATTTGTAATGATTGAAATCGTTGAGTGGAATATTGATTCCCGTATTTTGCAGAATAATAGACAAGTTCCTTTGTTGTATATCCTTGATCGTCTGTAATTTTTTCACGCATAAATGGAAGTGTAAAGATTAGTGTTGTTGCTATAAGAACAATGGGAGCCATCCAGACCATTTTAATCAAATGCTGATTATATATATAGAAGAGAATAATAATAATAAAAATTGAATATCCAGTGGTAGAGAAGGTTGTTATCAGAGTAAATACAAATACAAAAAAATGTTTGTTTGAGTTGATTGACATGTTGTTTCGTATCAGGTTAATTAAAATTGCCAGGTTTATAAAAGTAGCGAATCCTCCTGGCTCCCATGCGAATCCGGCATTTCTGAAGACTTGAATGCCTCCTAAATGCATAATTGTTTTAGGTACTTCTTTAAAATTTGGAATTGTATAAACAATTGTGTTGAAGTCCACATTTCCCTTTACTGGTCCTTGTGTTGAAAATTCGAAATTGCGAAGAAATTCGATAAATGGGACAGGAATAATATTTTGGATTGTCCAAAACACAAGAGCTATAATACACAGGTAATAGATCAGGTCTTCATAAATTCGAAAAAAACGAATACGTAAACTTGCAATTATTATATAAGCAAAAATAAATTTGATTAAATATATAGCAAAAAACCTGGGGTGAATCGCTCCAAATTTAATTGTGGAGGCAATTGTATATATAATATAACCAGATATTAATAAAATAAATTTGTAGTTAAAATGAATACCTTTCATAAAGGCTAACGCACCAAATGTTAAGATGGGTAGCATTAACCCGATTGGATTTGCCCAACTCTCGATTGCACCTACAAACAAACTGGCTTTACCTGCATAAAAAATTACAATAAAAACTGTAAAATATTCAAATATATAGAGTAAGCTATTTTTTGATGAAGACCTGATGCTTTCCATATCAATTTCATACAGTAATTATAACTTGGCTTTAATATAAAATTGTTTCATATTATTTTTGACGAATCTTATGCAGGTTTCCAGTTCTCCAATTTTCATCATCCATAAGGAGGCTGTGTAGATAAATATTCCCCATAATGTACTACATAGTATACGTATTATATCGCTGGATATTAAATGAGAGACTGGAATACTAGCAGCAAACATAAGTATGGTGGAAATAAAGAACGGTAAAATATTTTTCAATTGATACCCGATGGAAATATCTATTACTTTTTTTAAATACCAACTACTTGCCAAATAGGTAAGAACCGTTGCTCCCATTTGTCCGTAAATTAATGCTGAAACTCCGTGTTTGTATGTTATTGCAATCGCTCCTGCAATAATTATTTTGTTTATAATCTGTAATTGTAGATAGTAATCGCTTCTTCCCTTAGCTGTAATTACTATATTATTAATAGAATATAATATAAATATCCAGCCATAAATGCACATAATTCTTAAATAGGGGACAACTGGTAGCCATTTGTCTCCCAGAACAACTATAATTATCGGTTTTGCAATAATGTAGATTAAAGCCATTAGAGGGAGAGCTATTGCAGCCAGTATTCGGATTATTTTGGTATATCCTACTATAAGTTTAGGATTGTTATCCTGCATAAGAGAAAAAACAGGGTAGGCAACTTTTTGTACAACAACAGTTAATGTATTTACAGGTAAGTTGGAAAATTGAACCGCCCTTGTATAGTAACCTAAACTTGCAGCTTGAAAAAATCGACCAATTATAAGATAATAGATGTTGTTAAATATTGAGTTTAGTATTCCTGCTATTAATATTTTAGATCCATATGAAAATAAAACCTTAAACGATTTGAATCTAAAAACAAAAGAAGGTTTCCATCCGCTTAATATCCACAATAAAGTTGTGGTGATAAAACTTCTTAAAATTGAATTGCAAACTAAAGCCCATACGCCTAAGCCTTTTAATGCAAGATAAATGCTAATTGCGCCTGACGTAAAAATACTTACAACTCCGATTATGGAAGGAGCTTTGAAATTTAATTTTTTTTCTAAATAGGTTCGGTGAACTAGGCCAAAAGCATCAATAATAAAAATAAGACATAGAACTCGGGTCAGAGAAATAAGGTCTGTTTCATTATAGAATCTTGATATTAGTGCGGAGCATGCAAAAACAAGAATATAAAGAAATATACTTGTGAAGACATTGAAATAGAATACGGTAGAAAAGTCAACATCACCTGCATCTTTCTTCTGAATTAAGGCTTGGCCAAAACCACTGTTCGTAAGAGAGCTGCCAATAACAATAAAGATGGTAAGCATCCCAACTAGCCCAAAATCAACAGGATCAAGTAAACGGGCCAATACTATTCCAATTACAAATTGTCCACCTAACCGACCAACATTATCGAAGAATGACCATTTAAATCCAGTTAACGTTTTTTCCTTAAGTTGACTCAGTGAAATATTTTTGTGCTCATCCATATTAAAGGAAATTATGCATGGGGAATTTATTATTCATAACTTTTTCTTGCTTTGTCTCTATTAAATTTTGGATGCTTTACGAAGTTGCACTAGTACATTTAAAAAATTAGAGTGTTGGTTGTTTAAATTTTCTTTTTAAAGTTTTATATTCAATATCATGTTGATGATTCCAATAATTAACTCTTTCAATAATCTCTTTAGAAAATAGTTTGTAGTTATATTTCTTCTCGCATAAATACCTTCCTCTTGCTCCCATCTCTTTAGCTTCATCAGGATTGTTAATAAGGTATTTAATGCATTGTTTCCAACCTTCAATATCTTTGTCATTAATAATAAAACCAACTTTTTCTTTTTCGTAATCAAACTGGTGGAGTTGGTTTTTTGTGCAAATTATAGGTTTACCCATGGCCAAAGCTTCCCAAATAACTGTAAGGCCAATTGGGGCATTCTGGATTGCTCCATTTAATGGTATCGCAACAGCCAATGCATCATAATATTCTTTCCGCATAATACTGACGGAGTCTAAGCCTGGTTTTATCGTATTGTTAATGGAAATATTTGGTGTTAGTTGTTTCGTTATGCTTTGCTCCATATCTCGTTTTGTTGTTATTCTGAGATTAAAGTTGATTTCAGCAAAAGCTTCAATTAATGTTTTATAATCTCGACCTGAGCCACCCGTTGAATATATATAGTCCAGCGTTGGAGGTTCGGTTTGTTTATCTATAAATGAATTGATAAAGTCCAAATCTGCTCCCCATGACCTAGAGAAGCTGTGTCCATTTTTTAATTTACTGTACTCGTTGGATTTTAAGTAGGTTTTTTCAGTTATATAAAGTAAGTTATCGATACCATGAATATATATATATCGTACAATTTTCTGCCGTAATTTTTTGAAAATATTTTTCTTATACGGAGTATGATCATCGATACCCATCCCGATGATAGGTTTATTATAAAGCCCCAGTGTTTTTAATAATGCTAGCAAGAAAACATCTTCAATAAAAGGACTGTAAATGATATTATAATTGTTCGAATCTCGTAATAAATTTAATTGTTGCTGGAGATTTAGGATTTTGATTTTCTTACCTAGTTTATTAAAGAAGCTTTCTTTGTTGAAATTAATTTCATTAATATAATATCCATATTCTTTTATTTGATCATAGCCCCACATATTATGTCCGGGGTATTCTCCCCCCTGGTCTTTAAAATCCATAATTTCATTTAATGAATAGAAGCGTAATACTTGAGCAATATTAGTCATGATTATATTGTTTCGTTTACTTTAGGGAATTTCGAACATGATGTCTTATCCGTTATTTAGGGAATAATATTGAATAAATTACTAAAAAAGAGGAATATGTTTTGGTGTATTTAATGAAAAGGAAACAACAGTTCCCGTAGAAAAATCTTATGCCATAAAATTGAGTTGTTATTATAGAATAAAAACTTGACACGGAAACCGTCATTTCCTAACTCCAGAACGGAGTGATAAAAAACAAGGGTGTCTTTGTTATTCTTATGGAATACTATTAGAAACTGAGATGCTTTTATTGTACACCCTTATTAATCTCAGCCAACCTCAATATATAATGAAAATAACTTACCTTTTTATTATAACTTTTGTGATTTGTTTGCTGGCACCATTTTGAATGACCAGGAGATAAAGACCTTCATTAAATCGTGTACTTTCGAAACGCAGAGTTTCCGGAATGTTTTCTACCACATTTTTATCATAAATTCTTCTGACTTTTTGGCCGGTTGAATTATAAATGTCAATGGTAGCTTTTGAACTAACTTTAGGAGTGAATGAAATTGTAGCTATTCCTTTTACTGGATTTGGATAAACTTGTAAATCAACGACTCCCATCTCATCAGGAGCAGTTATGAATGCCGATTTTTCCATATAATAGGATTCGTCGTCACAATGACCAGAACCAATTCTTCCTTCATTATAATCGGCAAGTATTGAAGCAAGATCAGTCAGTTCTTTGATTTCTTCTTTACTTGCATCTGTTTTGCCTTTTACCTTTTCGTAGTAGCCAGGTTCATCTACCTCAAAAATGGACATAGCATCAGTTAGAGCATCTTCAACTTCAGAAGGAACATATATTCCTCGTAAGGTATTTAGGTAGGCGGCCATAAACTGGTGCGCCAAATTATAATACACATTTCCCTTTACCGGAGTATTAAATAAATCGATCCAACTCATTCCTGATAAGTAAAATTCAGTATCAGGACCATCTGAGAGTTCGTTCCAGGTAGCGTCAGGTTTGCTGGCCGGTCCGTATTCGGAGTGGGTTTTCCAGTATCCCTGGGTATAAGTACAGCCCTGGTTAACTGTGGTTGTTAGTAAGATGGTACCTGTAAGAAATGAATCGCCTACTTTATCATCAACAGGATAATTTGGAGAATAGATCTCTAAGCTTACCTCAGTAACATCGCCCGGGATATTTGAGAGCATAATGTTTTGGATATTTAAAAGATGTCCAAGATTATTAGAGTCAAATTCTAATTCCTCAGTTTCTGCCCCTGCAGTTAGTTTAATAACAACGTACCGATGGTCTTCAGTTAGCTCACTAATCGGAATATCTACTTCGATATCACGTGCTTCCATGCTCCATGGTAAAGTAAAGTTGTAAGTTAAAGGATCAGCGGCTCCATTGTGAAATACAAAGGCATGATCATATTCAACAATACTGTACACATCCGGATCTCCACCCGATCGGTAAACATATGCCGTGAAAGAGATTACATTTTCCAACTGGTCGTAATTCTGGAGAGTAATTCCTCCCGCATCAACATCGGTGAAAGTTGCAGTGTAATATCCCCAATGTTGGCTTACTCCATTCGGAACGGTTGGAGCAAAGTCTTGTTCTGCAAGGTTGAATGAAACAGTGTAATTTTCATTAGCATCAGAAAAAGTAACATCAGCAGGTGTGGTGCCCCGAAATACTGAAGCCGCTTCTACTACAACATGGTCAACTGTGCCCCGATCGGAAATGTAAAGCGTTGAAGGATTGGTATTTTCTACACCAATCCCAACGAGTTCAATAACCTGAGAATTTGCAAACTGAAAGAATGCAATACTCAAAACAAGTAAAAGTAAATTTTTTTTCATGTCTCTTGTTTTTAAGTGAGATAAAACTGTAAAATGTTAATCTTATATAGATCAGTTATTTAAGCGTGGATAGATATTGCATAGCAATAAGGCATAATCAGCAATAAATTATTCCGGAGTTTGCCATTTAGATAAATTTTGACCTTAACGGCCTATAAACAAATTAGCTCAGGAAAAAGGTCCATTTCAGTTAACATTTTTTCTATTTCCGTTTTATAAACGGCATTCATTATAATAATGGTATCTGGTTTAAACAAATGAAGAATTTTGGGATGTACGTACTGAATACCAATTCCCGGAATATAGTTACCTTGCATGTGAGGATTTATATCAACAACATGCTTAATTACTTTCATTTCATCAAAATGTGTCAAAAAACCTACTGACTTTGAACCACCGCCCCATAACGCAACTTTTTTGTTTTCATCTTTTAACTTTTGAAGTAACTTTTTGTAGCTGTTCAATTGATGATTTATTTTTATTGCAAACTCATTAACGTGTTTGCGGAGCTGCTCAATACTTTCTTCTATGGCGTGAATTTGCTGTGACGAATTTTGCGATACTCTTGCTTCGATAAACAAATATTGTTCCTCATATTCCTGATATAGATCCAGAACTTCGAACCCAGACGTTTTAAACAGGCGTGCCAGTGAACCCGGACTAAAATAGGAACAGTGTTCGTTGAAGATATCCCAAAAAGCCTGGACTTTTAAAATGCGAACGATGCTGGGAACTTCGAAAAATACAATTACTTCATTCTTTGCCTGTATGGATTGTTTTATCGTATCTAAAAAAGTTTTTGTATTGTGAATGTGTTCCAGTGTGTGCCTGCACACAATTACATCGTTAGGCAATTTGCCATGTTCGCTTGAATAGAATTCTTTTACGAATGAAACATTCGGATTTGGTTTTAATCGGCCATTAACATAGGCCGGATCAATTCCAATACCTCTGTTGTTGCCTAATTCACAAATCAGGTTTAAAAAATCGCCTTTGCCACAACCTACTTCCACAACATCTTTATTCCGAACATTGTATTTATTAATAAACCGGTTGGTAATTTCGGTAATAAACTTCTTAAATGTTGGCGAATAACCTTGCTGGTCTTCATATCCTTTTGTGTAGTAATCAATACTGGTGTCAAAAGAGCTGTTGTAAATAAAACCACATGAATTACAAAAAGCCAGTGTAATATCCATCCGAGGAATTGATATTGCTTCTTCGTATGATTTTACAGTAACCACACTTTGAACAGGTGCGTTTTTTACCCGAAAGAATTCTTCTGTTTTATGGCTGTTACAAGAAGGGCAGTGTAAATGCTTCATTGTGTTGTTTTATAAAGAAATTTCTACCATAGTTCCCCATTTATTTCAATAATATTAGGTTGATATTTGTTATTCTTACTCTTTAACATGACGCAATATTCAACTAATTCTGTTCTGATATTATCCTTGTAATAAAACAGTTGGCTTTTTGATCTATACCAACCAAGCTTGCGGTAATAATGTACTAGTTGTTCCCCGCAAATAAATAATCCACACTCTACATTTAGTTGGTTAAAAAGATGGTTGTCAACATATTTGAATGTTTTTTTTGCAATTCCAAAGCCTCTGTAAGATGGCAAGGTTAAAAGCCCTCCAGTTCCTCCTACAATAACTGGTTTGGAATCAAACAGTGCACTTGTTTTAATAATATATCTGATGCTGATAATTTTATTCCTTAGATAGGCAATCGCAATCAAGTGCGGGGTGTGCCACTCCTGATCAGAACTTAATGTGCGATTGAATACTTTTTTGAATATATTGTCAATTGCCGATAATGTTGTTTTATCTAGTTGGTTGTAGAGCTCAATTTTTATCGTTATTCTATTTCTTATAGGTGTTTTTGCATTTTGTTTTTGTAAATAGTATTTCCTTATTTTACGTAATATTTGTTTTGATTTGATAACTAACGTCATATTTTGCTCTTATTTATAGTGTTCTTTTATTAAGCAGATATCTTGGAGACAGTAATGAAAAGAAGTGATTCTCTGCCAATCATCAAGTTAACAAGTGCCGGTTTTAAGCTCAAATGTATAGTTGAATATTGTCGCTTAAATCACCAACTTTCTAACATAAAATGCTTCTGCAAATCTTGATGTTGATTCTATTCCTCTTAGGCGGGGGAGTGCGTTAAAAGTTGCCTCATCAAACCAATGTTTATTTTGCTGAGAAATAAAGCTTTCCAAGATTATCTTGTTCCTTTTGTGTATAATTTCTTCTTGGAGTGGAACGTAAAAATTAGGGATTCCCAAATCACCATCGTATTTTGGTATTTCATACTCTAGTATCATATGATTTCGCCAGGTATTCCAGGTTAAATCGCTTATTAAACGATGATCCTGATGCCTGTCTTTTCTATAATGTGTGAATATCAGGTCGGGGTCAATATCCTTTTTTAGTTCCTCAAAATATTCCTTTATTTTCACAAATTCGGTTTTAAGAAAACCATCTCGAAATGTATTTATTGAAACCTTATTGTTAGGGATATCTTCTACAAACCTATGAGCACTTATAAGAGCTTCTTGCTTTCTTATTTTGTTAGATGCGAAAACTATCCAACTAAGGTGGCTAACTTCATTTTCTTGAATTATCTTAAGTAGGGTACCACCTGCTCCTATCTCAATATCATCGCAATGTGCCCCTAAACAAAGGATTTTTAATGGAGTATCGTTCTGAAATTTAAAGGACAACATATTTCGTAAATCTTTTAATTAATTTAGTTTTTTTCTTTTCCTGATTTTCAAAGCGTGTCCAAACTTCCCAGGGAGGATTCCCCTGTGCATAAATGTCATCCAGATTCTTTTTATCTTTAAACGTGTCCATGCTAGCCCAGTAACCGTTATGTTCCCATGAAATGAGTTTGTTTTCTTTAATCAAGCGACTGAATGGTTGATCCACCAATTCATCACCTTGCTCCATGTAGTCAAAAATCTCTTTGCGAAGAATGAAATAACCGGTATTAATATGCAATCCGGCCGATCCAATATGGCTAATTTTCTTTACAGTTCCATCATTTTTACGTTGTACGACATGGAAACTTTGTGTTGGTTGGTAGGCCATAATAGCAGCAGTTTTGCTTTTATCATTTAGAAACCAGTCTAGCATATCAGGTAGGTGGAGGTCTGTTAATCCATCACTATAATTAGCCAAAAATAAATCTTCATCTTTAAGGTATTCTTTCACTTTCAATAGTCGCATACCTATGTTTGAGTTTAAACCGGTATCAACAAAGGTTATTCGCCAATCGTCTATATCCGAATTTAGAAGCTCGATTTCACTGCCTCCTTTGGTATAGACAAAATTATTCGATAGTGTTTCGTTGTAATTAATGAAATAGTTTTTTATGTAATCGCCCTTATATCCGAGGCAAAGAATAAAATCTTTGTGTCCGTAACTGGCGTAGTATTTCATTACATTCCAAAGAATTGGACGATAACCAATTGTTACCATTGGTTTGGGAATCTGTTCCGAATATTCTCGGAGTCGGATTCCTTGTCCACCGCAAAATAAAACTACTTTCATAGGGAAAAATGAGGATGAGTTTGTTGTGCTGCTTAAGATAAATGATTAACCGATTTCTTCTACGCAGTAATGATTCTTTTCTGCATAGGCGTGATCGATAACAGTTAGCCGGGGAATTGGAACAACAAATTTTCCGCCCCAGTCGAATACATATTTATGGTGACTGATAATTTCCTTTTTTAAGTTCCAGGGAAGTATAAAAACATAGTCAGGTTTAGTAGATTTCAGCATTTCAGGATGATAAACCGGAATGTGAGAACCGGGCAGGAAGGTATCTTGTTTATGTGGGCTTCTGTCAACTGTATAGTCCAAAAAATCAGATCGGATACCACAATAATTTAAAAGTGTGTTTCCTTTGCCGGGTGCTCCATAACCGGCTATGTGTTTCCCTTCATTTTTTGCCTGAATCAGAAAGGCCAAAATGTTGCGCTTGGTTTCTTTTACTTTTTCGTTAAACGAATCGTAATATTGCAGGTTATTCATACCTGCCTTGTGTTCAGTCTCCATTAGGTCGAATACGCTTTGTTGGATGCTCCTTTTCGTGTCATTTTTATGATGTGCATATATCCGTATTGAACCGCCATGTGTTGTAAGTTCTTCAACATCGAACAATTCAAGATCGTGTTTTGAAAATATTTTCTGAACAACGGTAAATGCAAGATAGGAGAAATGTTCATGATAAATTGTATCAAATTGGTTCTCGGCCACAAGTCGCATCAGGTGCGGAAATTCCATTGTAATAACGCCTTCGTCTTTTAGAAATATCTTCATTCCCTCAACAAAATCATTAATGTCGGGGACATGTGCCAATACGTTATTTCCTATTATTAAATCTGATTTTCCGTATTTTTCAACCAGCTCTTTTGCGGTATTAACACCAAAAAACTTTTTTTCCGTTCTGATATTCTTTTCATTAATGGCATAGTCGGCAACCCCTTCTGATGGCTCAACCCCAAGAACCGGAATTCCTTTTTCAACAAAATATTGTAACAGATATCCATCGTTACTGGCAATTTCGGTAACCAAACTATTTGAGGTTATTTTAAATTGTTTCATCGCATGGTTAACATACCTTTTTGCATGGTTGAGCCATGTGTCGGAAAATGATGAATAGTACCCATAATCGCGATAAATCTGTTCGGGCGAAGCACTTTCTGGTACCTGGGTTAGATAGCAATTTTCACAAATATAAACCTTCAAAGGGAAATGTGGTTCCATTTTGTTCAGGTCTTCAGGTTTTATTCTATCCTGGCAGAGTGGTTGCATTCCAAGGTCGGTAACTTCATGCGTTAACGAAGATTTGCAGAAATTACATTTGTTAAAAGCTGTTTTTGATTTCATAATGTGCTGTTCGTGTGTATTTATATTTTGGCGAAAATTTGATTAAGTCAGTTTGCTCATTGCCCTTTGGGCTATTGTTTCTCCTATTGCTAGCGAAGCTGTGGCTGCCGGAGATGGTGCGTTTAAGACATTAAGGATATGCTTGTTTTCAGAAATCAGAAAATCGTCAATCAGCTTTCCGTTACGATCGCATGCCTGCGCTCTTACTCCGGCGCCTCCCGTTTTTATGTCATCATATTGAATCTCAGGCACCAGCTTTTGCAGTGCTTTAACCAGGGCAGCTTTATTGTACGATCGGTAGTATTCTCCTAATCCCATTCTCCAGTATTGGCGCATTACTTTCCTGAATCCAGGCCATGCGAGTGACTCTAAAAATTCAGTACATTTAAATGAGTATTTCGTGTAACCTTCTCGTTTAAATGCCCATACAGCATTGGGGCCGGCTTCAATACCACCATGTATCATCCGTGTAAAATGAACACCCAAAAATGGAAAATTCGGATCGGGGACAGGGTATATGAGGTTTTTCACCAGGTGACTTTTCGCTTCGGTTAGTTGGTGATATTCTCCTCTGAATGGAATGATTCGTACATTTAGTTCCGATTCAGACAAGGCCGCAATTTTATCGCAATACAAGCCTGCTGTATTAATTAGAATTCGGCACGTATATGTATTCTGATTTGTTTCGATGGTAACACCATTATTAATCAAACCGATTTTTTCAACTTTGGTGTTCAGCTTTATGTGCCCACCAAACCTTTCGGTAAAAATTTCAGCATATTTATTGCTCAAATCGCCATAATCAATTATCCCGGTGTATGGCACATGTATGGCAGCTATTCCCGAGGCATGTGGTTCGTAAGCTTTAATTTCTTCCCGGTGCACTTTTCTCATCCGAACCAATCCGTTTTGAATACCTCTTTCCCAAAGATCCTCAAGCCGCGGCAATTCATCTTCGCGGGTAGCAACTATTAACTTTCCGCACAAATCATATTTGATGTTTTCGTTCTCGCAAAAATCGATTAGTTTTTGATAACCTTTCCGGCAATTAATGGCTTTCAGACTACCCGGTTTATAATAAACTCCTGCATGTATAACTCCGCTGTTATTACCGGTTTGGTGCAGGGCAACTTTGGCCTCTTTTTCAAGAACTGTAATCTTTTTTGAAGGATTGTTTTCCGCTAGATACAAGGCGGTTGCAAGTCCAACAATTCCCCCTCCAATTATAATTATATCTTGTTTCATGGATTACGGATTACCAGTTCCAGCTCAAGTTATCATCAAGAGTTTTTGCTTCAAGTAGCTGGTTAATTACGTTTAATCGCATAAGTGAAGATGACCTGAAATTGGCGTCATTAAATCCCATGTTTGTTAATTGGTCATACAGGTTTTGTATGCTGGGTTTTAGGCTATAGATGGGTTGATGATTAGGAGCCAGTTTTTTGAACAGATCGAAATTAACTTTGTATGAACGCTTGTCAGGAGGTGCATCTGCATTGACTGATACTTTACAACCGGGAACAACCTCTGCAACAACTTCGGCGAGTTCTTTTACCTGGTAGTTCCATTCATTACTGCCGGTGTTAACAGCCAGGAAGTTACCACCTTGTTCCGGTTTTCGCGTAACCGACCAATCAATTGCCCTGGCCATATCGAACACGTTAATCAGAGGTCGCCAGGGAGTTCCGTCGCTTAAAATGTCGATTTTTTTAGAGGTAACTGCACCGGCTACAAAATCGTTTACTACCAAATCAAGACGTAGCCGGTTGCTGGCCCCACATGCTGTAGCAAAGCGATGGCAGGTTACTGTAAAATTTTTATCAGCTATGGTTTCCAGATCTTTTTCTGCAGCAATTTTTGATCGGGCATAAGCTGTAAGTGGGTTTAAGGTATCGGTCTCAATTTTTGCAGCATCGTCTGCTGCGCCGTAAACACTGCAACTCGAGGCAAAAATAAACGCACGAACACCTTTGGCTTTTGCTGCTTTTGCAAGCTCAATGGTTGCTTTGTAATTAATATCCATGGTTATTTGTTCAAATTTGTTTCCCATGGGGTCGTTTGAAATGGCGGCCAGGTAAATAACGGCATCAACATTATTAAGAATTTCCGTGTCGAAATTTCTAACATCGCCAAAAATCTGTTCATTGAGTTTGGTTTCGGGTAAAATGGCCGAATTTGTCAGATGTCTTGCAAAAAAACCAGTGTCGAAACCAATTAACCTGGAGTTTGGATGGGTTTTTCGAAGTTGACTAACAACTCCCGGACCAACATAGCCCATATTGCCGGTTATTAATATTTTCATACTATTTAAAATTGTTGGTTTTTAAAGGTGTAGTGCGGAACTTGCATTTGTTTTAATCATATTTTTAGATGTCGAAATATTACAAGTTCGTTTATCGATTAGATTATTATTGATTTTACAGAAACAGATTGTGCGTTAAGAGTGATGAAGTAACCTTTGACCTCATGGCCTGATTGTTTTTTGATATTTATCGGTCGGAATCTTGTTCCAGATCATCCATGGGGCATTGTCAGCTTCTATTAGTCTTTCCAGGTGTCGTTTGTCGCGAGCAGTGTCCATCGGAACCCAGAAATTTTCATGTTTATAAGTAACTAATTCTTTATCAAAAGCCAGGTTTTCCAACGGAGCTCTTTCAAAAACAGTAGAGTCTCCTTCTATGTAGTTTAGCACTTCTGGTTCGCAAACAAAAAAACCACCATTTATCCATTGCCCGTCTCCACTTAATTTTTCCTGGAATTTCGTTACTTCATTTTTCTCGTTTATTACTAACGACCCCCATCTTCCTTCTGGTTGAACCGATGTCATTGTAATAAGTTTATTGTTGTAGGTATGATATTCCAACAATTTCTGGATATTGATATTAGCAACTCCGTCACCATAGGTGAGCATAAAACGTTCGTTATTAATGTATTTTGCAACCCTTTTAATTCGTCCACCAGTCATGGTGTTAAGGCCCGTATCAATCAAGGTAACTTTCCAGGGTTCCGATTGATTGTTCAGAATTTTCATTTCGTTCGATTCCATATCGAAGGTAATGTCGGACTGGTGCATGTAGTAATTGGCAAAATATTCTTTAATAACATATCCTTTATAGCCAAGAAGAATAATGAAGTCATTAAATCCGTAGTGGGAGTAGATTTTCATTATGTGCCATAGGATGGGTTTGCCACCTATTTCAACCATTGGTTTAGGTTTAATATCTGTTTCTTCGGATAGGCGGGAACCTAATCCTCCTGCAAGTATAAGTACTTTCATTTTTTCATTTTTAAGAATTATGAGAGTGATTGTAGATGTAATTCTATTTGAAAGAGATGTGTAGATGTTAGTTAGCGTTTAAGCCTGCAGTTTGTGGTCATTAGAATCTTACTGATGTTTTTGCGATACTTTTTTGGGGGAGGGTTCGCTTTTTTAACTCGTCAGATTGTTTTTCGGGCTTAAGTATTTTTATTTCATCTTTCGAGATGTTGGCATGTAAGCAGTACCCCATCATGGGAATACGAATTAGAATTCGGAATTTTCCGTTGAATTTGACGATCTCTCCACGAACTCCTTTTAGTGCACCATATAAAACCTCTGCTTTTGTGCCTGGCGCAATGTTTTCTTTTGTTATGGCAATTTTTGTTTTGTCTTGTTCAACAAAAATTTTAATGTCTTCAATTTGTTTTTCTGGAATTGCTTGTGCTTTTCCTCCAAAACTTACGTAGCGAATTACTCCCGGAATACTAAGAACATTAAAAAATTCTTTATAACTCACTTTAACAAAAACATAGCTTTTAAACAAAGGCGCTTCAATCCATTTTTTTCTGTCGCTCCATATTCGTAATGATTCTTGTAGTGGGAGATAACAAGTTAAATTTTGCTCTTTTAAATTTTCCAGAATTTTTCTCTCTCTATTCGGTTTGGTATAAATAGCATACCAAAAATACGATGGTTCTTCCAGCTTCATTTTTTATATTTTAAGAGTTATTGTTTTCAATAAGAACAAAACAGTTAGTAGCACTAGCTATTTTTATATCAATTCTGTTTTTCTAGTTTTGATTTTAAAATTAAGTTCTCCAAACTTAAGTCGGCATACATACGTTTTAAGCGATCATTTTCTTCTTTGAGTTTATTAATCATTAAAAGTTCGTCTGAATTGCTTTTCCCATATTTGGCCCGCCAGTTGTAAAATGTAGCCTGGCTAATTCCATATTCATCTATAATTTGCTGAATAGATTTGCCATCTCTATTTTCCTGAAGTATTTGGGCTATTTCAGATTTTTTAAATCTCTTTTTTACCATCTGAATAGTTTTTGGTATGGAAAAGACTGATTTAGGTATTGATTGAACTTTTCTAAGAGTGGAGCTGTAATTTGGTTGGGTGGTTTAATTTCTTTAAGGAAAGAACAATAGTTGCTCTCTATTTTTGTATAAACAAACCCTCTACCACTCTTTTTTTTCGTTTTTCAAAGTTTAAGGCTCTTAATTCTTAAAATTTATTTATAAAATATTGGAATTAAAAGTTTAAAAAAAAGCTGCTTAATTGCTCTAAGTCATACTTTTGGAGGCGTTCTGGTATTCTCTTCTTTTTTTTGAAAAAGAATAAAGGTATCCCTACAGTTAATCACAAAGTCTTAACAAATCCGAAGACGAAAAAGCCTTTCGTCAAAGCATTTATAGTTTAATATAAATGCTTTTTGTCCTTTTAAATTATTTTACAGAAAATGTATAAATAGTGTGAAATTGAACAGAGGTCTCCCTACAATGAATCACAAAATTTTTAATTTCTGTAAAACAATTACACTAATAATGCACTGGTACAACTTATTTTGGGTGAGAATACAGAAAATAAATGATTACCCTTATTTATTATTCTGTGTTTGTGCAGTACTTAAAGTTGAAAACATTTTCTAATCCATGTTACTATCCTCAACTTATAAGTTCTTTACAACGAAAATGATTTTTTAATGTTTTTATCTTATCGTTTTCGAAAAAAAAGTTACGTATAATTTCTAATACTACAAACTTATTTGCAATAAAATTCTTAGATTTTTTACTGGTTTTTCTATTTTGCTCCAACTTTGTTGTGTGTAATAATCAGTATTTCAGTGTTTTGTGGTTTGTTAAAAAAGATAGATAAGTCTTATTTTATTGTCGAATAAAAATAGGATTTGTTTTATTCATTCTTAACAAATATTCTGTGCTTATAAAAAGAGGTGTCCTGCTCAAAAGTAATCGCCACACAATAGCAGAAAATGGAAACTTTAGTGCCTCTTTCATGATATTCTGACGTGATTGTCACATATTGCAGTTTAAAGTATGAAATTCTGTCTATAAAATAATCCAGTTTATATTTGGCATAATTATTAGTAATAAGTAAATCGAATGTTTTTTTAGCCTGTACAATTAATTACATTTGCACAGGTTTCATATAATTTAAATATAAGTTGCACAGATGGCATTTGTAAATAAGATCCTGGGAAAATTGCTGGGAAACAAATCGGAGCGGGATATTAAAGAAATAACTCCTATCATCAATAAAATAAAAGAGGAATACGAAAGAATCTCCAAATTATCTCATGATGATCTTAGGGCCGAATCGGCGAAATTAAAGCAAATTATAGCCGACCGAATTAAACCTGAAGAAGACGAAATTGCTGCTTTAAAAGTAGAAGTTGAAGAAGTTGAAATTCAGGAAAGCGAAAAGATATACGAACGTATCGACAAGTTGGAAGAAAAAATTGATGAGAAAATAGAAGAAGTTCTCAATGAAATTCTGCCAACTGCCTTTGCTGTAGTAAAAGATACAGCACGACGGTTTGCAGAAAATGAAGCTATTGAGGTTTCTGCCAACGATTTCGACCGCGATCTTTCGACAACCCGCGACAGCATTAAAATTAACGGAGACAAAGCCATATGGGAAAACAGTTGGTTAGCCGGAGGAAACCGGGTAACCTGGAACATGGTTCACTACGATGTGCAGCTGATTGGTGGTGTGGTACTTCACCGGGGGAACATTGCCGAGATGGCAACCGGAGAAGGAAAAACGCTGGTAGCAACTTTACCTGTGTTTTTGAATGCACTTACCGGAAAAGGGGTACACATTGTAACGGTGAACGATTACCTGTCGAAACGTGATGCCGAGTGGATGGGGCCAATATACGAGTTCCACGGATTATCGGTTGATTGTATCGATAAGCACCAGCCAAACTCTGAAGCACGAAGAAAAGCATACAACTCGGATATTACATTCGGAACCAACAATGAATTTGGTTTCGATTATCTGCGCGATAACATGGCCATCAATCCCGAGGATTTGGTGCAGCGCAAACATCATTATGCCATTGTCGATGAGGTTGACTCGGTGTTGGTTGATGATGCACGTACGCCACTTATTATTTCGGGGCCGGTACCAAAAGGCGATAACCAGCAGTTTGAAGAACTGAAAGTTTACGTAGAAAAATTATACCGGGCGCAGCGCGAATTGGTCAATAAAATATTTATTGATGCCAAGCGCCTGCTTACCAAACCCGATGCAACTTCCGACGAGAAAAAAGAAGGTGGTTTGCTTTTATTGCGTGCCCACAAAGGGATGCCTAAAAACAAATCGATCATTAAATTTTTGAGCGAGGATGGCATGAAAGCTGTTATGCAAAAAACAGAAAACCTGTACATGCAAGAGAACAGCAAAAACATGCACATTGTAACCGATCCGCTGTTTTTTATTATCGAAGAGAAACAAAACTCGGTAGAGCTTACCGATAAAGGTATCGATTTGATTTCTGCCGGTTTTGAAGATGCTGAATTCTTCGTTTTGCCTGATATGGGTGGAAAAATGGCCGAGCTGGAAAACAGTGAGAAAGCGCCGGAAGACATTCAGCTTGAAAAAGATAAGTTACTGCAGGACTACGCGATAAAATCAGAGCGAGTTCATACCATAAACCAGTTGTTAAAAGCATATGCCATGTTTGAAAAAGATGTGGAATATGTGGTGATGGACAATAAGGTGAAAATTGTTGACGAACAGACCGGTCGTATTATGGAAGGTCGTCGTTATTCTGATGGATTACACCAGGCAATTGAAGCCAAAGAGCAGGTGAAAGTGGAAGCTGCAACGCAAACTTTCGCAACCATTACGCTTCAGAACTATTTCAGAATGTACCACAAACTGGCCGGTATGACCGGTACTGCTGAAACGGAAGCAGGCGAGTTCTGGGACATCTACGAACTGGAAGTGGTGGTAATTCCCACCAACCGTCCGATTGTTCGCGACGACAGGGAAGACATGGTTTTCAAAACCAAGCGCGAAAAATACAATGCGGTAAGCGACGAAATTGTTGAACTAAACAAAAAAGGTCGTCCGGTATTGGTGGGTACAACTTCGGTTGAAATATCGGAGTTGTTAAGCCGAATGCTGAAAATAAAAGGTATTAAGCACAACGTTTTGAACGCGAAATTACACGCACGCGAGGCTGATATTGTTGCCGAAGCCGGTCAGGCCGGAGCAGTAACAATTGCAACTAACATGGCAGGTCGTGGTACCGATATCAAGCTGACCGACGAGGTTAAAAAAGCCGGTGGTTTAGCAATTATTGGTACCGAACGTCACGACTCCCGACGTGTTGACAGACAGTTGCGAGGACGTGCAGGACGCCAGGGAGATCCGGGGTCTTCGCAATTCTACGTTTCGCTGGAAGATAATTTGATGCGTTTGTTTGGCTCCGATCGTATTTCCGGAGTAATGGACAAGCTTGGTTTGGAAGACGGAGAGGTGATTCAACACTCCATGATTTCGAAATCGATTGAACGGGCGCAGAAAAAGGTTGAGGAGAATAACTTCGGTATTCGTAAGCGTTTGCTTGAATATGATGATGTAATGAACTCGCAGCGCGAAGTGATTTACAAAAAACGTCGCCATGCATTATATGGCGAACGTTTGGAAGTTGATGTGCTGAACATGATGTACGACTCGGTTGAAGAGTTGGTAAATGAATACCACGGTTCCGATATGTTCGAAGATTTCAACATGGAACTGATGCGTTTGCTTTCGCTGGAATCGCCTGTTAGTCAGGAAGAATTTAAGAGTTTGAATGCTGCAGCGGTAACCGAGAGTATTTACGAAAAAATGATCAACAATTACAACCGTAAAGTTGAAACCATTGCGCAACAAGCTTATCCGGTAATTAAAAATGTTTACGAAACCAAAAAAGAGGTTTACAAAAATATTGTTGTCCCGATAACCGATGGAAAACGTGTATTCCAGATTATTTGTAACCTTGAAAAGGCCTACAATAATAAAGGTAAGGAATTGGTAAAATCGTACCAGAAACAAATTGTGCTGAACACGATCGATGAATCGTGGAAAGAACAACTTCGCGAAATGGACGAATTAAAACAATCGGTACAAAATGCTACTTACGAGCAAAAAGACCCATTGTTAATTTACAAGTTCGAGTCGTTTAACCTGTTTAAGATAATGGTTGCCAAAGTGAATAAGGATGTTGTTTCAACCTTAATGAAAGGACAGATTCCGATTCAGAGCCCGGAGCAGGTTCGTGAGGCAGAAGTACGACGTAGAACGGATATGAGCCGTTATAAAACACAGAAGTCAGAACTTCCATCGGCCGAAAATGCCATGGAAGGAGCCAATACAAATACGGCCGAAAAGGCCAAACCACAGCCTGTTAAGGTTGAAAAACGTGTTGGTCGTAACGATCCTTGTCCTTGCGGAAGCGGCAAAAAATACAAACAATGCCACGGTAGAGGTGGTGACTTATAATCAAACTACATGATGAATATGATCAGTTTACTGAACTTCATTCACTGGAATGTCGATCCTGAAATTTTTAGCCTCGGGCCACTGTCAATACGATGGTATGGGTTATTGTTTGCCTCAGGATTTTTAATTGGCTATTACATTGGCGAAAAAATGCTAAAATCAGAAAATGTAAACCAGAAATGGATCGACAGTCTGTTCTTTTACATTATTATCGCCACGGTTGTTGGTGCACGTCTCGGCCACGTTTTCTTTTATGGATGGGATTATTACTCGCAAAATCCGGGCGAAATAATAAAAGTTTGGCATGGCGGACTGGCCAGTCATGGCGGGGCGCTTGGTATTTTAATTGCCATGTACCTGCATTCAAAATGGATAACCAAACGAACCATGCTATGGACACTCGATCGCATTGTAGTTCCAACGGCTTTGGTTGCAGCATTTATCCGCACCGGAAACCTTATGAACTCTGAGATATACGGAATTCAAACAGCATTGCCGTGGGGTATAATTTTTGAAAGAAACGGCGAAACCGTAGCAAAACACCCTACACAGGTATACGAAGCATTAGCTTACCTCATTTCGTTTGGTGTGTTAACGTATTTATATTGGAAAACAAGTGCCAAAAACCGTCCGGGTTTATTGCTGGGCGCATTTTTCGTTCTTATTTTCTCAGCTCGTTTCTTTATCGAGTTTATAAAAGAAGACCAGGAAGCATTTGAAGCCGGTATGGCATTGAACATGGGGCAGTGGTTAAGTGTTCCTTTCGTTGTTATTGGCGCACTATTGGTTTACAGAGCGATAACGAAACCGGAAGTGGTTTTCAAGAATAATAAAAATTAATGTTAAAACTGAATAAAGGAGCTGCAAGTATTTTGTTGTAAAACTGAAAATAACTTATTTTGCAGATCATTAAGAATTAAAGAATATGTTAGAGATTGGAAAATATAAAATGGTGAAGTTGACGTACGATCTTCGTATCGACAACGAGCAGGGAGAACTGGTTGAGCAGGCAACAACTGAACAACCTTTAGAGTTTCTTTACGGAGCAGGTATGATGCTACCAAAATTCGAATCTGAATTGATCGGCTTAAAACAAGACGATCCATTCACAATTAAAATTGATAGCACAGAAGCATACGGTGCCGTAAACAACGAAGCAATTGTTGAATTGCCCAAAAATGTGTTTTTGGTGAATGGTGAATTCGACGCAGAATTGATTAAAGTTGGAAATACTGTACCAATGATGAGCAGTAACGGTCAGCGTTTAAACGGATTGGTTTTAGATGTAAACGATGAAACTGTTAAAATGGATTTTAACCACCCATTGGCGGGCGAAGATTTGTTTTTTGCAGGTAAAGTTATTGACGTTCGCGAAGCATCAGACGAAGAAGTTGCGCAAATCCTTTCAGGTGGAGGAGGTTGTGGCTGTGGCAGCGGTGGCGGATGTTCTACCGATAGCTGTGGCGACGGTTCATGCGGAACCGAAAGCGGTGGTGGCTGCGGCTGTGGCTGCTAATAAATTTTGATAATAAGTTCAATTTAATTATTTTAACCCTGTTTTCATCTTACAATGGAAACGGGGTTTCTTATTTTATAGAGCTGATTGTGTGAAAATCAACTACTTTTCCTGTAGATGCCAATAACACAAGATGTAATTGTTACAAAAAGTAACAAACAATATTTTACAGATGAACACTTTTGGAAAGATATTTCGCTTAACCTCTTTTGGCGAATCTCACGGACGAGGAATTGGTGGTATAATCGATGGTTGTCCGGCAGGGGTTGAACTCGATATAGATTTAATTCAAAATGACCTGGCCAGAAGAAAACCAGGACAGTCGAAAATTACAACACAACGTAAAGAACCGGATCAGGTAGAGTTTCTTTCTGGTGTATTTGACGGAAAAACCCAGGGAACTCCAATTGCGTTTGCTATTTGGAACAAAGACCAACACTCGAACGATTACAACGATCTAAAAGATGTATTCCGTCCGTCGCACGCCGATTATACCTACACTAAAAAATACGGTACACGCGATCATCGCGGAGGCGGCAGATCATCGGCACGCGAAACTATAGCACGTGTTGTAGCCGGAGCAATTGCCAAACAAATTCTGGCAAAAGCAGGTGTTTCTATTCAGGCTTTTGTTTCTCAGGTTGGAGAAATTAAATTGCAAAAAAGCTACAAAGAACTTGATCTCACTGCAACCGAGAATAACATTGTACGTTGCCCCGATCAGGAAGTAGCAGAGCAAATGATAGCCCGAATTGAAAAAGCCGGGCGCGAACACGATACCGTTGGTGGTGTAATTACCGGTGTTGCTACCGGAGTGCCTGCAGGCTGGGGCGAACCCGTTTTTAATAAGCTGCATGCCGACATGGGCTTTGCAATGCTCGGAATTAATGCCGTAAAAGGATTTGAGTACGGTTCCGGTTTTGACGGAACAAAACTCAGTGGGTCGGAACATAACGATATTTTTATAAAAACAGACGAAGGCGTTCGTACAAAAACAAATAACTCAGGTGGCATTCAGGGAGGAATCTCCAACGGCGAGGACATTTATTTTAATGTTGCTTTTAAGCCCATCGCTACCTTATTAAAAGAACAACAAACGCTCGACAAGGATGAGCAAAACATAAAAATTAATCCAAAAGGAAGACACGATCCTTGTGTGCTTCCACGTGCTGTTCCTATCGTTGAGGCAATGGCTGCATTAGTTCTGGTTGACCACTTTTTACTAAATAAACTTAACACAATTTAATATGCCAAGAAGAAAAAGAAACAGAAGGATCCAGGTACCTCCGGTAATTAAAGGTATGTCGGTTTATGGTGTTCGCGGACGAAAAACAAATGAAGTTATTTTACACCTCGAAGAATACGAGGCAATTCGTTTGCTGGATTACCAAAATCTTACACAGGAAGAAGCTGCCGTTTTTATGGATGTTTCGCGCCCGACACTTACCCGTATTTACGAAGAAGCCCGAAATAAAGTGGCAACGGCTTTTGTTGAGGGGAGAGACCTTATTTTCAGAGGCGGTGATGTTTATTTTGATAAAAACTGGTTCAGATGCAACAGTTGCAAAGCAAGTTTTAGCGATTACTCTGAAAAGAATGAGAAATGCCCTGTATGCAACTCCGAAGACCTGGTTTCGCTTAACGACTTCTATATGGATAAATAAAAGCTTTTTAGCAGGCTTTTGTTAGAAAAAGACAAGAAAAAACCTCCGGCTCAATAGCCGGAGGTACCCAATTAAGTTGTGATAAAACCAGAGCCCTAGTACACTAGGATAGGTGCAATATACAACTATATGTTTTTCGTGTCAATACTTGATTTCTCTTATAAAGACAAATTTACCTTAAATAAACTCCCGAATCGTAAACCTCATGCGGTTTGTATTGACTATCAATATTTTCCAATAATGTTAATATTTAATAGTTTTTGTTAAACTGCTAATCAGTCCATTTATCATATATTTACCTTCCAAAAGAGTTTATCCATGAAACGACCATGAATTTTAACATTTTAAAATTGGCTCAGGCCGAACTTCGTTTCATCGGGAGTTACATCTTATACCAATTAAATAAACAATTTTAATAAGATGAAAATTCGGAAATTACTACGCATTTTACACCGCGATTTTGGGTACTTTATTGTGGCTATGACAATTGTTTATGCCGTGTCGGGAATCTATTTAAACCATCGTCACGACTTCAATCCCGATTATAAAATTATCATTACAGATTTTAAGCACGATTTGCAGCCGCAAGAATCGTATCCGGATGACGAGATTCAAAAAATTGTGGAAAAGGTTCAGCCCGATGTGGTGTATAAAAAACATTACGTTGACAACGATGGCGATATAAAGGTGTTTATTGCCAATGGAGAAGTAATAATTTATTCCGGCTCTGGAGAAGGAAGAATGCGCTATCTGCAGCGTCGTCCGTTGATATTTGGTATGAACAAACTTCACCGGGCAACTCTCGGAACTGCCTGGAAATGGGTGAGCGATACAATGGCCGTTATTCTGTTGTTTGTAGCTGTTTCTGGCTTGTTTATTCTGAAGGGAAAAAGAGGTTTGCAACGTTGGGGATGGTGGTTAACAGTTGCCGGCTTAGTAGTTCCTTTAATCTTTGTAATTTTATATCTTTAACCAACATAAAAAATCCAAAACATCAAGAAAATGAAAAAAATTGCATTAATTAGTTTGTTAGCGGTAATTCTGTTTGCCTGTGGTCAGCAAACAAAAAAGCAGGAGGCTAAAGTTGAACCAGAGAAGTCAGCAGTAGTGCTAAGTGTTGACGAACTTCTTCAGAAAGCGCCTGAGTTAGCCGATAACGAAGTGGTTGTAAAAGGAACAGTATTTCATGTTTGCCAGCACGGCGGTGAACGTTGTTTTTTAATGGGAAGTACCGAAGATATCTCAATACGTGTTGAAGCCGGTGAAAAACTCGGAGCTTTTACGCAGGAGCAAATGGGAAGCGAATTGGAAATTACAGGTATTCTGAAGGAAGTTTTAACCGAAGCCGATGCTCACAATCCGGGTAAAGAGCATGGTGAAGCAGAAGGCGAAGTTGAAGATGCCGAAACAGCAGCAGCGCATGAAGTTCTTGCTGAAAATCAGGCAGCGGCAGAGCGCGTGTTTTTTATTGAAGGACTGAAGGTAAAAGAAATGACAGAGTAGTCAGGCAATACACTCAATACAAAAAAAGGAAAACAATTATTGTTTTCCTTTTTTTGTATCCTTTTCCGCCGGAATAAAATCGAGCGAAACAGAATTAACGCAATGCCTGGTGTTTTTATCGGTAAAACCTTCACCCATAAATACATGCCCCAGATGTCCGCCACAATTGGCACAGGTAATTTCGGTTCGTCGTCCGTCGGCATCAACCGTTCGTTTTACTGCACCGTCAATCTCATCATCGAAACTTGGCCAGCCACAATGCGAATCAAATTTATCGGTCGATTTATACAAGGCTGCCCCACATTGTTTACACACATAAGTGCCATTTTCTTTATAATCCGTGTACTTTCCGGTGAACGGGCGTTCCGTTCCTTTTTCTAAAATTACGTAGCGTTCAAATTCTGTTAATTTGTTGTATTCCATTTTTTTAGTGTCTTTATTTTGTTGCTCATTTTGGGCGTAACTTACAAAACTTAAACCGAGAATAAATAATAATACAATTGTTTTCATCTCATTAAAATTGTTTAGATCATTTGTATTCGATGTAACTCCCGATGAATTTTAATTCTTCATGTTTATGAAATTTGAAGAATAAAAATTCATGTTCGTTTCATACACCTATAACAACCGGAACTCGTGGTGGTTTAACTGCATGCGTTAAGAAATATAAAGAACGAACCTGAATAATACTACCTTTGAGCATTTAAACAAAGCATGAATATTCCAGTACTATATCAAGACGAAGCGATAATTGTTGTTGAGAAGCCGATTGAGCTTCCGGTTCATAAAAATGATTTTATGCCCAACGATGCGCCATATTTAACCAAATTAATTGGCGATGAAACGGGGAAGTGGATTTATAATGTACATCGTTTAGACTCGAAAACTTCGGGAGTGATGGTTTTGGCATTATCGTCGGAAGTGGCCAGTGTTTTAACCAAACAGTTTGAGCAGAAGGAGGTACAGAAAACCTACTACGCCATCGTGCAGGGAAATCCGGGAGAGGGAACGTTCGACTCGAAAGTGTTGGTAAAAAAGAAATCGAAGTTTAAAAAGCCGGCTGTAACACATTATAAAACTTTGCGCACCGTTCAAACAAAATTGGCTTCGAAAGACAAAACAGATATTGAATTGAGTTTGGTGGAAATTAAGCCCGAAACAGGACGCTGGCACCAGTTGCGCCAGCATTTTGCCAAAAACAGGTTTGATATTATTGGCGACACGCATCACGGCGATTTTGCGTTGAATAAAATTATTCTGGCTGATACTGATATTCGTCGGCTTTTCCTGCATGCCGGGAAGCTTGAATTTAAGCATCCTGTAACTTCAGAAACGGTTTCTTTTGATTCACCAATTCCTGAAGAATTTGATCGGCTGCTAAACTTTTATGAGTCCTGATTCACTCAGATTGTCACGTTTTCTGGTTAATTGATAAAGTTTTTGATTTTCATGTAACGATATTTAGTGCTTTACGTCTTATTCAAAAACAAAGACATGAAACGTATAGCTTTAATTTTATCGGTAGGTCTTTTTTTAATGACCTCGTGTGTTTACGAATCGGGCGTATCAGAAGCCTATTCCAAATACCGTTTTAAAGATGGTGTAACTACGGTTTCGGTGCCGGGCTGGGTAATTCATCTTGCAGCCGGAATTGGCGATTTGGAAGAGAGCGAACGGGATTTACTGAAAAGTATCGATGGAGTTAAAGTGATTGCTGTTGAAGACAATAATTTGAATGCCCGAATTGATTTACATGAAGAATTTTACAAAAAAATCAGCGAGAAGAAGGATTACGAGCAGCTTATGGTTGTTCGGGAGGAAGATCAGAGCGTAACCATTTTTGGCCGTATGGATGAATCGTTAATAAAAGAAATGGTGATTTTGGTTGGTGGCGACGACAATGCCCTGATTTACGTTAAAGGCGAAATCAGTCCTGAAATTCTAAATAATCAGATTGATATCTCGAATCCCGATCGTTTTTTAAGCTTTAAACATTAATCAGGGCACTGTTGATGACAGTTGCTAATAGCACAGTTCTTTAGTTTTCGCTAAAGAACTTTTTTTTATGTATTTCTGCGTAGCCCAATAATTCTTCTGCAATGTCGGGATGCTGAAGAATGACGTTCGTTGTTTCGTACGGATCATTTTCCATGTCAAACAGCGAAAGCTCTATTTTGGCCGAATAATCATATTTTCCGGGTATTCCATCTTTGCCTTTTATATCCGTCATTGTGCGGTAATTATGCGGAAGATGTAGTTTCCATTTTCCGTTGCCCGATAGTACTGCCTGAAATTCGCTGTTGTTGGTAAAAGCATAATAATCGTGCGGATTTGTAGCATTGGGTTTTCCGGAGATAATGTCCCAAACGTTTTTTCCGTCTATTTCGGTTTCGGGAAGCGGAATGTTGGCCACCTCGCAAAGTGTTGGCAGCAAATCGATGGTCATTAAGGCCTGCGTCGATTGCCGGTTACCTTTTAATTCTGCCGGATACTTGATAATTGTTGCCGAGCGCGTTCCTCCATCAAAGGTTGTACCTTTTGCTTCGCGAAACGGTGTTGTTCCGGCGTGGTTGCCATAAGAAATCCACGGGCCGTTATCCGATGAGAAAATCACAATCGTATTCTCCTCAATTCCATTGTCTTTTAATGCCTGGTTTATTTGTCCAAGCGACCAGTCAAGCTCGGTTAAAACATCAGCGTATAATCCTTTGCCGGTTATGCCTTCAAACCCGGGGCCGCAAAACAGCGGAACATGCGACATGGCGTGTGGAACGTACATTAAAAACGGTTCATCTTTGTGTTTCGAAATAAAATCAACCGCATGTTCGGTGTACCATTTGGTCAGCATTCTTTGGTCGGCCGAATCTACATCTTCAATAGTAATTTCGCCGTTCTCCCAAAATTGCAGAGGCCATTGTCCCCAGTAATCCGGGCTTTCAGGATGATGCCTCCACATATCGTTGGAGTACATCAAACCGCAGGTTTCATCAAATCCCCGGTTTTGAGGCCGTGTTTCCGGTTGATCGCCACAATGCCATTTGCCAAAAAGTGCCGTTTTATATCCGGCATTATTAAATACTTCGCCAATGGTGGGGAAAGTTGTTTCCAGCCCGCGACCGCCGGGGCCGTGTGCACCAAAAACTTTTGTTCGTCCGGGGTAACAGCCCGAAATAAGTGCCGAACGCGATGCCGAACAAACAGCCTGTGGTACATAAAAATTACGGAACATTATTCCTTCTTCTGCCAGTTTTGTTACGTTAGGCGTTGCAATACGGGTTTGCCCGAAAGGAGAGAAATCGGAATACCCCGAATCGTCGAGAAAGATAATTACAACATTGGGTTGTTTGGTTGTTTGAGAATTATTGGAACATGAGTTTAGAAACAAAGCCAATACAAACAGGCAAAGAAGTTGGTGTAAGTTCATCATTTTAAGTTTTAGTATCAGCTAAATTAGCATTAATCTAATTGTCGTAAAATGATTTATAGAAGAGTAATATAAGTTTTTTAAATTAGGCGAAAGATTTAGTATGAATTTTACCACACAGATTATACTTTTATTGGGCGGACTGGCATTGTTCCTGCATGGGATGAATGTAATGACCGACGGCTTAAAAGCTGCCGCCGGAAGCAAAATGAAGTCGTTCTTACAAGGAATGACACGTAACCGCTGGACTTCGCTGGTGGCAGGAACCGGAATTACAGCAGTTATACAATCTTCGTCGGTAACCACAGTTTTGGCTGTGGGATTTGTCTCTGCAGGTTTAATCTCTTTTCAAAGCACACTTGGAATTATTTTGGGGGCCAACGTTGGTACCACTATCACAGCACAGATTATTGCTTTTAAAATTACAAAAGCCTCGTGGATAATGATTGCCGGCGGATTTTTGGCCGGGTTTCTATTTAAAAATAAAGTGGTTAAAAATGTAGGTACAATTATTCTTGGCCTCGGTTTGGTTTTTCTGGGAATGAGCGTGATGAGCGATGCAACCGCGCCGTTAAAAAGCTACGAACCTTTTTTAGACCTCATGGAAGGCCTCGATAATTACCTTTACGGAATATTGATTGGGGCGTTATTTACGGCATTGGTACAAAGTTCTTCGGCAACCACCGGAATTGTAATTATTATGGCTTCGCAGGGATTAATAGCTATTGAACCGGCCATCGCCATTATTATGGGTGCCAATATTGGTACCTGTGTTACGGCAATTTTATCGGCATTGGGCAAACCGAAGGCGGCAGTGCGGGTGGCTGTTTCGCACGTTCTCTTTAAGGTTATTGGAGTTGTACTTTGGTATGCCTTTATTCCTCAATTGGCTCATTTGGTCGATGCCATTTCTCCAGGTAGTGAAGCACGACAGGTGGCAAATGCGCATACCATTTTTAATTTGGCCAATACTTTTCTGTTTATCTGGCTGGTAACACCCATTTCAAAACTCGTGGTTTGGTTGGTTCCCGAGAAGAAAAAGAAAGAGGAAAGACTATTTCCGGAGTTACACCAATTTTATTTAGAAGATGTTAATCTTGCTTTGGATTTATCGCAAACTTCCATTGCCAAACTGGGAGAAAGCGTACTTGAAATATTAAAAGCAGGTGTTCCGATGGCCTTAACCGGAAAAGAGCACGAATTGGTTGAGCTGCGTTATAAAGATACATTTATAGATAGGGGACATGCCGAAATTTTAACTTTTCTGCAAATCATACAAAGCCAGTCGATAAGTAAAAATCAAAGCCATATTCTTGAGCGGCAGATTGAGGCTGTAAATGTGATGGAATCGGCAGCCGATGTGGTTACTACATCGTTAGTTGAAGCCGCACAACATCGGATAGAAAAAAGCTTTGAAGTAAGCAGCGATACGGTGCAGCGCATAGCAGTTGTTCATAAATTGGCGCTTGAAGCTTTTTTTATGGCAGTACAATTTTACACCGAAGATGATATTTCAGCAGATGATACACTGGCCAAAGAACAGTTTAAAAAAGAACTTCAGGACGTTCGGTTATACCTGGTTGAAAGATTATCGGTAAGCGATGAAAACCGTATTGATATTTATCGTTTTGAATCGGAAGTACTGGAGGGCATAAGGCGAATACATGCTTTGGCAAGGCGGTTAAAAAGAAAGGCTGGATAATCATTTTCGGCGCTTCTGAAAAGTAATACCAATTTGATTATAAAATGCCGTATTGGATATGCCGGTTATTTTCCGTTTGTACAAGGCGAAAAATTATAGCATAGCCGAGCTACGTTATAATTTTTCAACACAGTAGAAACGGAAAATAACAAATTTATATGCGGCATTTGGGGTCAATTTGGTTTAAAAAGAGGCTTGCTCCTTTGAACAGCCTCTTTTCGTTTATATCTATGCGATTGCTTTTTCCCGATTATTCTTATGAGTTGTTTTTCCGTTTTACACCACGCACCGGCTCAGCTTCCAACGGATTATCCGGCCAGTGGTGTTTCGGATACCGTGCTTTCAATTCCTTTTTTACTTCGAAATAGGTAGTATTCCAAAAGCTGTTCAAATCATCGGTTACCTGAACAGGCTTAAAGCCTGGCGACAGAAGATGCAGCAGAATTTTTACCTTTCCATTGTTAACGGTTGGCGTGTCGAGCAAACCAAATACTTCCTGTAAGCGAACGGCCAAAATCGGTGATTCGCCGTTTGAAGCATATTTAAGCTTAATGTTCGATCCGCTGGGAACCTGCAGCCGCTCCGGTGCGAGCTTATCCAATAGTTGCTGCAATTCGTAAGGCAGATAATTTTGCAGCACTTTTTTCAAATCGATTTTTTTCAGGTCTTCCGGCTTTTTTACCTCGTTAAGGTAAGGCGAAAGCCATTCGTAGTTTGTGGCAAGAAGATGACTTGTACTAACATCGGGCCAATTATTTGATGCATCCCATAATCGTAAACTATTGATGCGGTTTTGCCATTGTTCCACTTCCTGATTAAAATCGAGCAGCCAGGCACCTTCTTTTTTTAGGACATCAGAAATCGCCTTTATTTTCTGGTCGATATTATAGTTTTGCAATGGTTTTTGTTGAAGAATAATGCTGCCAATTCGTAATTCCGAAAAAGCAGAAAAACCGCCTCTTTTTGTATCCCAGCTGATGGATTCAACCGTTTTAACCATCGGAGCAAGATCACGAGGATTTAGTGGCGATGCCAGAAATATACGGCCAACTCCATCGCGGGCATTTACACTTGCGATCGACAGCCAGTCTTCATGCGCCAGGTCGTCTTCGTGCCCGGCAGCCGCAATATTTCCGTTAGCCAGTTTAAATTGGGCATTGTTGCCGGGAGTGGCGTGAGCAATGCGTTGAGGGTAGGCATAAGCCAGCAATAAACCGGTTTCAAACGGATCAGTAGTTGAATTGTCTTCATCAATATTGAGCATTTTCTGGTATTGCGCAGAAATTTTTGCAATGTGTTTCAACCGTTTGTTTTTTAATGTTCCGGTACGGTAACGGCGCAAAGCTTCAATACGTAAATTTATGTCTATTCCGGCATCGCGGTTCAACGGATCGCGTTCTTCCAAAATGGCCGCAATATCGCAGGCCAGTGCTGTAAAATTATCGTTTTGTGCCAGAAGTAACATGTGTGCCAGTCGGGGATGACAAGGCAGATGATGAATTGCTTTTCCGTGCGCTGTAATTGTTCCATCAGCGATGGCATCCAGTTGTTCCAGCAATTCATTAGCTTGCAGAACGTGACCTTTTGGCGGGGGAGTGAGCCAGGTCAATTTATTAATATCGTCAACTCCCCATTTGGCCATTTCAAGTACCAGCGAGGCCAGATCAGCTTCTTCAATTTCCGGTGTGCGGTGTTTATTCAGGCGATGATGCGTTGCTTTTGTCCACATGCGATAACAAACGCCGGGGCCAAGCCGGCCTGCTCGTCCGGCCCGCTGATCGGCCGAATCCAAGGTTATTTCTGCCGTTTCAAGTCGCGACAATCCTGTGTTGGGATTGAATTTCAGCGTACGGCTAAAACCGCAGTCAACAACAACTTTTACGCCTTCAATGGTTAAGCTGGTCTCGGCGATGGATGTAGCAAGAATAATTTTACGCCGTCCATCGCGGCTGGGCATTATTGCGGCAAACTGTTTGTGTGGCGGTAGCTGTCCGTAGAGCGGATGAATAGCAATTCCTTTGTGTTTATTTCGAAGAATTGCTTCGGTGTTTTTTATTTCTCCTTCGCCGGGAAGAAACACCAGAATATCGCCATCATGTTTTTCAACTGCTTTTGTAATTACGCGGCTGGTTAATTCAGGAAGAAGCTTTAGGTCGTTATCGCCTTCATAATGAATTTCAACAGGATACTGACGTCCTTCACTAACCACCGACGGTGCACTAAGCAGCTGTGTAAGTTGTGGCATATTTAGTGTTGCCGACATAATCATGATGCGCAAATCAGGGCGTAAAATCTGCTGTGCCTCGCGCGAAAGCGCCAAAGCTACATCGGCAAAGAGACTGCGCTCGTGAAACTCATCGAAAATAACCATGCCTATGCCTTCCAATGCATTGTCGCTTTGCAGCATACGCGTTAAAATGCCCTCGGTAACTACTTCCAATTGGGTGGATTCGCATACACAGTTATCAAAACGAATGCGGTAACCAACCCGTTTTCCCACCGGCTCACCTAAAAGTTCGGCCAGGCGGGTAGCAATAGTTTTGGCAGCCAGACGGCGCGGTTCAAGCATGATAATTTTTTGTCCTTTTAGCCAGCATTCTTCCAATAGTACAAGTGGAATAACGGTGCTTTTTCCGGCTCCGGGAGGTGCGTGTACGATTAAGGTATTTTCTTCTTGAAGGTGCTGCTTTACCTCGTGGATTACATCAACGATGGGTAAATTGGTAGTATGTGGATCGAAACTCAATTTATCAGATTTAAAACCGCAAAAGTAGGGCGTTTTTATATAAAAACAGCGGATGAATTAAAACTCATCCGCTGAAAAATATTTTATGCTTTGCTAATTAACCGGCAATTTCAATGGCCACCGGACAATGGTCGGAGCCCATAACTTCGTTCAGAATGTATGCTTTTTGTACTTGTGGAATGAAGTTTTCGGAAACGAGGAAATAATCGATTCTCCAGCCTACGTTTTTGCCGCGCGCTCCGGCCCGGTAGCTCCACCACGAATATTTATCGGTAACATCGGGGTAAAAATGGCGAAAGGTATCAACCAGCCCACCTTGTGTAAAGCGGTCCATCCCGTCGATCTCTTCCTGCATAAAGCCGGCCGATTTATTGTAGTTTGGCTTTGGCCGTGCCAAATCAATAGGGCGGTGGGCTACGTTAAAATCGCCACACACCACAACCGGTTTCGCTTTTTCCCGTTCTTTCAGGTAGTTGAAAAAGGCCAGATCCCATTCCTGCCGGTAATCCAAACGTTTTAATTCGCTGCCCGAGTTGGGTACATACACATTTACCAAATAAAACGTTTCATATTCCAGACATAAAACACGTCCTTCGGTATCGTGATCATCAATTCCCATGTCGCGCGAAACGCTTAGCGGTTCCGACTTCGAAAGGATTGCCGTGCCGGAGTAACCTTTCTTTTCGGCCGAATTGGAATAAATATGATAGCCGCTAATTGGCGCCAGTGTTTCAGCAACCTGGTCATCCTGCGCTTTGGTTTCCTGCAGGCAAAATATGTCGGCATCCAATTGTTTAAAATCTTCAAAAAAATTCTTTTTGGTAACGGCACGAATTCCGTTTACATTCCACGATATGAGCTTCATTTTTTTCTTTCAAATTAATATTTGCGGTTAAAATACTAATTACAGTTAAACCGGGGAAGTGTTCAAAATAAAAAGCAATAAAAAACCCGGACGAAAGCCCGGGTTAGAAATTATACTATTTTTAAATTTTTGGAGTATGCTAATTGTATATTAGAACGAGTTGTTAGCAATAATCAGCAATGATTAAGGGGATCATAAATTTATAATTCGACTTGGTTTTCCTGGCGATATTATTCAATAAATGCTCAAAGATATTTCTGAAATTATTTTACAATTCATAAGCACCTATGATACATATCATAAGGGTAACATTGACAGAAAAGTCACGTATATCGCATGAAAAGTTAACCTTTTACATTTTGACATAATATGTCACCTTTGGGTTAACAAAACAATAAAGAATTGCTGTTTTATGGTTAATTCTGAAATTTCAATCGATTGATTAAACTTCAATTCTGTATTTTTGTTTAAGAACTAGAAATATAATTATTATGAATAAAAAATCCGCTTCCTCAAAACAAACGAGAAGAGATCGCCGCGATATGATTCATTACATTAATTTGCAGTTGGCTTCCTTAGGTCAGCCAACGTTTAATGATGATTCAGACTCGGGCACAAAATACGCCAATTCAAAATTTCAGGTATTAACCGAAGGCCTGGTAAAAAGTTTCCGCGAAAAATCGCGCTTACTAAGCGAGCACATGTCTCCGGCCGATGCACGGATTCAGCATTTTATCGATGATTACTTAAAAGAGCTTGAATTTGATAAGCCTTATCGTTTGCCAAATAATACACTGGTGCTGAATCAGAAAAAAATGGCGCGCGAACTGAGTCTGCCACCAAACGACAATGAGTTTAAAAGCGATTTACTGAGTTCGTACCGTTTAAAGCAAGGAGTTTTGAATAATCCTGCTGCAGATAAGCGCACCACAAAAGGAACGTTCCATATTGTACGTGGCGGACTTCCGGTACCTGCCGATAAAAAAGAAGTGCCGAAAATTACTTTCGCACACCTGTTGCATAACGCACTAAAACCTACTGATGAGTTAATGACTTTGCCTTTTACATCGGCACAAGATGAGAAAGCCAAAGTGATGGTGTCGTTGCTGTTGCGTCCCGTAGTGTGCCCTGAAGTGCCGGGTATAGTTAGTGAAAAGAGTATGGAAGTACGCTTTTTTGCACCGGGAAGTTTGGTGAGTAACCTCGACTTTGTTGAAACCATTTTTGGAAATGCCGGCGACCCCAACCTGGCGGTAAACGATGCTGCACTTGATGTTGAGCACTGGACCGGCCACACCGGATGTATAATTTTAGCACCACACCTTACGAAGCTTAAGAAAAAGGATGTTGGTTTGCCACATTATGATGATGCATCGGAGCGCCAGAAGCGCGACGGCATGTGCTGGAAAGATGAGAATGAGTTGTACAACGATGGTTCAGCATTTAAACTAACCTGTCGCGATGAACGCGGCGTAGTGGTTACACTTATTGCCGATAATTATTACGGGTATTCCAAGAAAGAGATAAAAACACAAATCAGCTATTCGGCCAACCTGTATGGTTTGGTTGAAGAAGAACATGCCGGTGGCGCTATTGCTTTCCCGCGCGGAAATATGAGCGACAGTGTTTTTGGAACCAATTTCACCAAAAAATTCGATCAGCCTTATTCGTTCGATGAAGCGAAAAAACTGCTGGGCAACCGCATCGAGGTACAGGAAGGAAATTATGCCATCGATAAAAGATATCCGGATGTGGTTTACATTCCTGAAAACGCCGACATTGATGTGGAGAAAAGTTCGGTAAGCTGGAAATACAAAAACAAAGACTACAGCCTGAAACTGTCGCCAAATAAAGTTTACGTTCATCCTACCGGGCATAAATTTCAATTGGTAAAACATCCAACACAAGCTATGTGGCGTATTATCGACACCGCACCGGAAGGAATGTTCTGCCATAAGCCAAGCACGGTTTCCGGAGGTGGAAAATCCGAGATCTCAAAATCGATGCAAAATGCCATTAAATATGGTTCGTTTTATATCGAAAACCTGGAGCAGGTTGAAAACATGGTGGATGAAATCATTAACAAAGATTATTCGAACCGATGGAAAGAGGTGCGCCCCGATGCCGATCCGTCGCGTTCGTTCCTGAGCAAAGAACGTACGTTGGGATCGGCTGTGAAATTATTAACGCCATCCGATCAGTACAGCGACGAATACAATAAATTTCTGAAAGATTTGCCCGACAATGTTCGCACACTGGCCTTTTTTGTTAAACGCCACTACCGCGGTAATGAAGAGAGAGGATTAAAATGGCGCGAATTATTTAATGTTGAAATAGTAAATGGCCGCCCCGGAAATGTGTTGCGATACAAACACAACCCGATTGTAGCCAGTTATGTACGCATTGGATTTAACGAAGAAGGACGCTGGTATTTGCATAAACTGCGTTCGGATTTTGTACCGTCGATGAAAATTCAAACTGAGGATGATATTTCGGCAACTATTACAGTACCGTCAAACCGCCTGAAGGATTTGAATGCGGAATACAATAACCCAAGCGTAAAACTGGTTGCCAATTGCGAGAGCTATTTATTTCAGCGTCCTGATGAAGCAGTAATCAGAGGTTACGATAAGGAAGCAGAAAAGGAAATTGTGGATAATAACACCTTCCTGACGAATTACGAGCCGCTAACCCGCGAGAATGCTATCGAACTGATTGACGAGGCGATTAGTTTCGAGAAATATACCAAACCGGTTAAAAACTTTATTAAAGAGGTGGCTGAAAGCGATAGCGATAACTACTTTGTTACACCTTCGCATCCGAGAATTGTGGACGGCGAGCCAACAAAGAACCCTCGTTACCTGCAACGCAACATATTTAAGGAGGAAACACAAGACTCGTACCTCGGTGAAATTGGTGTGCGCTTGTTCCGAAAAATAAAGGACAAAGATCCGGTGGTTTGGCCTGTTAACGCCGTATTGCCCGGACGAAGAAACAATCCTGTCGATAAAAAAGCCGGAATTCGCCCGCTGGCAGTTTATAATCCGATTCATTACCAGGAGCTGCCTGAGTTGTTTATGGATTTTGTGGCAAGTATTACCGGAAAATCGCCATCAACCACCGGTGCCGGATTGGAAGGAGCGCTAACCAAAGGGCCGTTTAACATGCTGGTGCCAACCACCGACCTGAACAACGCCTTGTTGTCGTATATTCTTACCGAATACCAGGGATTTAGTTCGGCAGCAGGTTATATTGGCTCGGAAAACCGTTTTGACCACGATATCAGTATTCTTATTCCTGAAATTTGGGCACGTTTGGTGCCTGAAGATCGCGATCCGAAAAAACTGATTGAAAATGGCTGTTTGGAAAAACTGGAGGACTTTGAATACAAAGGACAAAAAGTACTGGCCAGCCGTTTGGGCTACCGGATTACCAAAAACTTCGCTTTCCGTTGTATGAACCGCTTGTTCGACGAGCCGCTGGCGGTATTTAACGAGCGCATGTTAAAGCCCGAGCTTCAGGGAATGGACGATTATGTTGACGGCATAAACAACATTACCGAAGCGATGCAACGTGCCGCGCTGCCATTCTTCGAAGATGGAAGCGTTGAATCTGCTATTCCGCCGCTGAAAGTGTTGCTGCATGTTATGGCTTATGGCCATTTCGAAGGCAAAGATATCAGCGATCCGGAGCTGCGTAAACTTTTCGAAAGGGAAGAGGTGCTAAAAAGCGACTGGTATAAAGCCCGCCTGAAACTGAAGCAAGAGAGGGATATGGCATTCCTTGTGGAGCAAATTGCTTACTTGCAGGAATTTAAAAACAACGAAAACAATGCTGTGCTGGTTGCCGAAATGGATATTGATGGGCGCATTGCGAAGGCTAAAGAGCACCTGAAATATGTTGAGTCGAACCAATACCTGAAAGACCTGGTTGGTACTATTGGTGCCGATCCGCTGTGTAAATAAGACGTAGATACATAAAGCCAAATAGTGAAGGTTCCGTTTGTTGATTCGAACGGAACCTTTTTTTGTGCCTTTCTTGTAAACATTTGCGCTGCACTGCCGGTTGTTATTCAATAATTAAACGCTGTTAACTAAATAAACAATAGAAATGAACTCAAGAAAACTCTCGATCATTACCGGAGTCAGTTATCTGATCATATTTTTTGCGGCCATATTTGCCAATTTTGTTATGTTGGAGTCTCTCAAACAAAACCCGCTTGAAACGATCCGGCTTAATCATATGGCTGTGCGCTTTGGAATATTGGCATTTTTAATCACCGCCTTATTCGATGTGGTAGTTGCCTGGGGGCTTTTTAATTTATATCGCAAGCACCAATTTACACGTTTAAGCACCTATTTTCGGTTGATGCATGCCGCAATTATGGGAGTTGCTGTTTTTGCACTGGTGCTTACGTTGAATTTGGATTCGGCAAATGAGATTTTGTACCAGGTAAATGTGTTTGAAATAATCTGGCTCATTGGTTTATTCTTTTTTTGCGCACACCTGATTTTACTCTCAACTATTATTAAAAAGCCTAAGTGGATTGCAGTATTTCTTACCGTTGCCGGAATTATGTATATGGTTGATACAGCAGCACATTTTCTATTGCCCAATTATGCCGAATTGGCCGGAGTATTCCTGGCTTTGGTGGCTGTGCCAAGTATATTTGGCGAAATGGCATTTACGGTTTGGTTGCTTGTAAAAGGCGGAAAGGAAAATTGGAATTAGATTACTAAGAGATTGATGGAAGATTGAATTGGATTGTCAAATTGTTAAACTGATAAATTGTAATTCATACTCATCTGCTTGTGCTGTTTCTTTGTGAAACTTCGTGTTTCTCTTTAGTGGAATATTTTAGCATGGAACTATGGATTTAAGATGGAAGGGAGGTGTTTAAAATCCGGCAGCTTGCCCGTCTTTTCTCGATTCGGATGCTCCGTAATACACTCTGTTTCCCTTGTCCCACATAATGGCCTGGTAGCCGCCGTACGGGCCAAGTGCATATCCAATCCGGTGTCCTTTGCTCATTAATTCGCGAATGGTTTGGTATTCAAAGCCACTCTCTAGCGAAACGCGACCGCCGTCATTCATTTTTTCACCTGTTGGCTGGCTCGAGCCGTCGTGGCTGATTCGTGGTGCATCACCGGCTTCCTGCAGGTTCATGCCAAAATCGATCAGGTTGCAAACAATTTGCACGTGTCCCTGTGGTTGCATGGCACCGCCCATTAATCCAAAGCTGATGTAGGGTTCACCATCTTTTGTAATAAATGCCGGAATAATAGTATGAAAAGGGCGTTTGTGCGGTTCGTAAACATTCATGTGGCCTTCTTCCAATGAAAACAATTCACCACGATCCTGAAGAATAAAACCCAATTTTCCGGGCGTCATTCCCGAACCCATGCCGCGGTAGTTACTTTGAATAAGCGAAACCATATTGCCATCTTTGTCCGCGGTCGTCAAATAGATCGTATTTCCTTGTTCCAGCTCGCCGGCAGGATAGGAGCGGGCTGCACGGTTTTCATCGATTAATGCCGCTCTTTCTTTTCCGTATGCTTTCGAGATCAGTTCTTCAATCGGCAAATTATTGAAATCCATGTCGGAATAATATTTCGCGCGGTCTTCGTAGGCCAGTTTTTTGGCTTCAATAAAAAGGTGCATGTATTCCGGAGAGCCAAAGCCCATGCTTGCAATATCGTAGTTCTCCAGGATGTTCAGCATCTGTAGCACGGCTGTTCCCTGTCCGTTTGGCGGAAGCTCCCAAACGTCGTAACCCCGGTAATTGGTAGAAATAGGCTCCACCCATTCTGAATGATGATCTTCAAAGTCTTTCATACTTAAAAAACCTCCCTGTTCGCGCACATATTTTACAATCTTCTCGGCTATTTCTCCTTTGTAAAATACATCGCGACCTTGTTCTGCAATTAGTTTAAACGTGTTGGCGAGGTATGGATTCTTAAATATTTCACCTTTTTTAGGCGCTTTTCCATCGGGCATGAAAATTTCTTCAAAACCCGGGTATTGACTTAAAAAGGTACTGCGCTCCCAGTAGTAGGCAATAAGTTCAGTTAGTGGAAATCCATTCTCGGCATAAGAAATGGCGGGGTTGAGGACTTCTTTCATCGGCAGACTGCCAAATTTATTGTGTAGCTCAAACCAGCCGTCAACACACCCCGGTACTGAAATTGGCAGTAGTCCGTACGACGGTATTTTTTCATAACCATTTTGCTTGAAATAATCGAGCGTTAATTCATAAGGCGAGCGCCCGCTGGCATTTAAGCCGTATAGTTTTTTTGTTTTAGCATCCCAAACAATGGCAAACAAATCGCCGCCCATGCCGTTTCCGGTGGGTTCAACCAGCCCCAAAACAGCGTTGGCAGCAATGGCTGCATCAATGGCATTTCCGCCGGCTTTTAAAATGTCAATTGCCGCTTGCGTGGCCAAAGGCTGGCTGGTACATGCCATCCCGTTTTGTGCGATTACCTCGCTGCGGGTGGCAAACGTGAGGCCGGTTATGCGATCTTGTGCAAATAGTGGAACTGCTAAAAGAATTGATAAAAGTGATAGCGCTATTTTTTTCATATTGCGATAGAATGATTTATACACCCAGGTTATAACGAAAGCTCTAATCTCAGCGGGGTTAGTTCCCCGAAGCTCTGCTTCGAAAATAATTTTAAATTTGTTATGTGAGCGAATTTATTCATAAGAGTCATAATGTTTCCGTACTTCTTTACCATTTTGTATGTCCAGCTAAGTACAGGCGAGTCGTTTTTGACAAAGAGGTTGATGAAAGTTTGAAACAAATATGTATTGAAATCTCGAAGCGTTTTGAAATTCTTTTTATTGAGATTGGTACAGATAACGACCACGTTCATTTTTTGATACAAAGTGTTCCAATGTTGAGCCCAACTAGAATCATTCAGACAGTAAAAAGTATTACAGCGAAACAAATTTTCAAGCTTCATCCAAAAGTCAGGCAGCAACTGTGGGGAGGAGAATTTTGGACAAAAGGGTTTTATGTTAGTTCGGTTGGAGCTCATGGTGATGAAGATACAATTCAAAGATATGTACAAGCACAAGGAAGACAAAAGGAATATCAGAAACTGCATGTTCAGCAACTTAGCTTATTCTGATACCTCGTCAGCTCTGCTGCGAGGTAGTTCATTTTAAGAAAATTTTATTGCATCAATTTCTTGTTTATTCACGCTAAACTATGAACTTTAAGCCCTGAACGATAACTGAAGTATGGAAAGATTTCTCTCGCAATGCGCTAAATTTATTTATCAAAAACATCAAAACGAGTTAAAAGATTTGTGTGTGGTTTTTCCGAACCGAAGAGCCGGCGTATTTTTTACTCATTATCTGCAGAAAACGGTTGATGGAGCGGCGATTGGCCCCAATACAACCACGATAAATGAATTGATGGCATCGTATTCGACCATGCAAAAAGGTGAGAAACTGCAGCTGATTTCTTTGCTTTACGATGTATTCCTGAAACACACGAAGACCACTGAAACCTTTGATGAATTTTACTTTTGGGGCGAAATTCTGCTGGCCGATTTTAACGACATCGATCGCTACCTGGTAAATGCAAAAGACCTCTTTACCAACGTTTCTGATTTAAAAGAAATCGAATCGGTTTTTGATTACCTCACCGATGAGCAGAAAAAGGCGCTGGAGCAGTTCTGGGGAAGTATGGCTGTGGTTGACAAAAAAGGGTTCAAGGAAAAATACATATCGATTTGGGATAAACTGTATCCTGTTTACCAGGATTTTAAAAAGCAACTGGCCGAAAAGCAATTGGCTTACCCCGGAATGCAGGATCGGGAAGTGGCTGAAAATCTTGATGATAATGAAAAAAGTTTCCCGTACAAAAAATATTATATCATAGGGTTGAATGCACTGAATGCCTGCGAAAAACGATTTTTTAAACATCTGCAAGCCTTAGGGAAGGCGGAATTTCTTTGGGATTACGATGAGTCATATCTCAACGATCAGCAAAATGAAGCCGGTCATTTCCTGCGAACAAACCTGGTGGAATTTCCACAACCCGACGATTTTGAATTGGATACTACGCAGTTTAACCATTGGAAAAACATGAAAATGGTGGCAGTTTCGTCGGTTTACGGGCAGGCACAGCAGATTCCGAATTTTCTGGATGAAACAAAAAAATCGTACAAAAAAGAGTTTGACAATACGGCGATAGTTCTGGCCGATGAAAGTTTGTTGTTTTCGGCGCTGGGAGCGGTGCCTGCAAATATCGACAAGGTAAATGTTACCATGGGGTATTCGGTACGAAATTCGGTGGTTTACGGCTTTTTAATGTTGCTGGTAACTTTGCTGAAAAACAAACGAAAAGAAGGCGATAATTTCGTGGCCTATTACCGTTATGTAACCGATGTTTTGAATCATCAGTTGTTGGGTGAGACCGAAACCGATGCTTGCAAAGCATACATTAATCAGTTGAAAAATTATAACCGAATTACGGTGCCGCTTGCCGATATTGATTTCTCTCCATTGCACCAACAGATATTTACCCTGCCCGAAAAAACAGCGGATTACAGTTCGTACTTTTTAGATGTATTGGCTGCATTTTATGGTCATTTAAAAGATTCTGAGATTGACAATGCAATGCTTCTGGAATTGATCTATTCCATTTATCAAGCCATTGAAAAACTAAAAACAGTTGTTGATGATGTATTGAGTGAGCAACAGCGCGAAATTAGTGAGGCTGTTTATTTTCGATTGTTTTCGCAATATCTTGGACAGGTTTCTGTGGCTTTTGAAGGCGAACCACTGAGTGGAATGCAGGTAATGGGAATTCTGGAAACACGTTGTTTGGATTTTGAAAATCTGATCATTCTCGGACTCAACGAAAATAAATGGCCGCGAAAATTCACCGCTCCGTCGTTTATCCCGTTTAATATTCGTTTAGGGTTTGGCTTGCCGGGCATCGATGAGCAGGATGCTATGTATGCCTATTATTTCTATCGGCTTATTCAGCGCGCAAAAAATATAACTGCCACTTACAGCGTGGTGAAAGAGGGAATGGGAACAGGTGAACTCAGTCGTTACGGTTACCAATTGCAATACGATTCGGTGCATAAACCGGCAATGTTGAATCTCGATTTTTCGTTTTCTAATGATCCGGTTGAGGAAATTCGCATAAAAAGCTCGAAAGACATAGTGGCGAAATTGCTGGCTAATAATTCAGAGGATCATCCGCTTTCGCCAAGTGCCATTAATACTTACCTGAACTGTAAGTTGAAATTTTACTATCAATATGTAGTGCGCTTGCCCGAGCCGGAAGAGGTAAAAGAAGAGATTGACGGTGTTGTTTTTGGGAATATTTTTCACGATACGCTGGAAGAGTTGTACAAGCCGTATATAGGTAGAGTCGTTGAGAAAAGTAATATCGAGAAAATTCAGAAAGACCGTGTTTGGCTGGAGAATGAGGTGACCAAACAAATTGCCATACATTATTTGAAAAAGAAACTTCCACTTAAAGGCGAAATAAAGCTGGAGGGGAAAACTTTGCTGATTTTCGAAAATGCCATAACCTATTTACGTCAGCTCTTAAAAATTGACAAAGAAATGGCTCCATTTACTGTTGTTAGTTTGGAGCAGCGCTACAAACGATGGATAAATGCCGGCGAGAATAAAATATGTGTTGGAGGTATGATCGACCGGGTTGACCGTGCTGATGGCATAACCCGCGTGCTCGATTATAAAACCGGTAACGTAAAGACAACCAGATTTTCGAAAGTTGAAGATCTTTTTGTACGTGATGCGAAAGATCCCAAAAAGGAGATTTTGCAGGCTTTGATTTATTCGTGGGGATTAGCCACGGAAACCAATGCAGCAGAAATTCAGGCGGCCATTTATCCGTTGCGCAGTTTATTTTCCGAGAATTTTACGGCAGCGGTAAAAATGAATTACAAAGACTTTTTCTTTGACGAAGTAGCTGAAGAATTTGAGGAGGAGTTGGCCGGATTGGTTTCAGAGATCTTTTCGGAAGAAAACGAGTTTGCACAAACCGAACACGACAAAAAGTGTGAGTACTGCGCCTATCGCGGAATCTGCAGAAGGTTTTGAAAAAACTGAATATAAAGAGCCGGAATTGCTGAAAACTGTTTACTGATACTGTCAACTAATAAACGGCCAGCCAGTCAAAAATCTTTTCCGTTTTACGATAAATACTTTCGTAATCTTCTTTATCGTCGTATTCAAGTGTAATTGTTGGGATATTACGCTCAACTCCGCAGTAAGTTCCAAATGATCCCGGAGTAGGGTAACCCAAATCTGCAATTACCGGATATTCACAGAATTCAGCTATTTTCTCAGCCAGTACTTTTGCCGGGCCATCGTAGTTTACGCATTTTAACGGGGCATGCAATGTAAGAATGATGTCGGGTTTTAATTCTTTCAATAATTCGGTCATCTGCCGGGTTATAAGTTCCGAACCGGCATGTGTTCCCGAGTAAAATTCATCTTTTTCCGTTTCAATCCAGTTTTTTGTTGGATAGTTGCGGTTCAGATCAACTCCATTATGGTTTCCACGTACACCGCGTTCTTTCCCCCATGGATTTAAGCAGGGAATAAAATTCAAGTGGTTAGTGACATTTTCAAAGTTAGCGCTCTCGAGATATCTCTTGATCACATATTCGCCTTGAGGTTCTTCGCCATGAAAAACACCAATTATTAGTATTGTTTTAGCAGTTGTTTGTTTCGAGGGTTTCTTAATTAATTCGATTGTGTTGGTTGTTGTATCGCTCATTGATTATTCTTCTCCCAGATACTTTTTGTAAAGGTCGGGGCGTAACTTTTTAGTACGCTCAATGGCCTGGTCGTGTTTCCAATCGTCAACCAGTTTGTCGTTTCCACTAAGCAAAACTTCGGGCACTTTCATGCCTTTATATTCTGCCGGACGTGTATAAACCGGTGGGCTTAACAGGTGATCCTGGAACGAGTCAGTAAGAGCCGATGTTTCGTCGGAAAGCACTCCGGGCAAAAGGCGAACAATTGCATCCGTTATTATTGCAGCGGCCAATTCGCCACCGGTTAGTACAAAATCGCCCACCGAAATTTCCTTGGTGATATAAGTGTCTCTGATTCGCTGATCAATTCCTTTGTAATGTCCGCAAAGAATGATTAAATTTTTCTTTAGCGAGAGTTTATTGGCTTCCTGCTGATCAAAAACTCCTCCGTCGGGTGTAGTGAAAATTATCTCATCATAATCGCGTTCGGCTTTTAATGTTTCAATAGCTTTTTCAATGGGTTGAATGGCCATTACCATGCCTGCACCCTTGCCAAACGAATAGTCGTCAACTCGTCGGTGTTTGTCTTCCGAAAAATCGCGTAAATTATGAATATGTATTTCTGCCAATGCTTTATCCTGCGCGCGTTTTATAATAGAATGTTTAAACGGACTTTCAATAATTTCGGGCAAAACTGTTATGATATCGATCCTCATTTCTGGAAAAATTTTGCGCAAAGGTAACAATATTTTCAGCTTTGATTACTGTTGGTTATATATCCATTAAACCATGTACTCTGCCATATTTGCATGCTGCAATTACAAAAGCAGTCAATATGGCATTACTTGAGGGCTCAGAAATGACAAGACCGGTAGGAAAAGTTTGTTGGAACAGGAATTGATTTATGGCATGCAGTAATTTGAAAACAAAATTTTAACAACAGAATTAAAAATATTAGGAGGAAAAGTCATGAATTTAGTAAGATTTGAAAACCCACGTTACAATGTAAACAGAACTTTAGTTGATGAATTATTCAACAATTTCCTGAGAAATGATTACCACGAAAACTATGTAAATACCTGTGGTACATCGCCGGCAACCAATGTTTTTGAAACAGAAAAAGAATTCAAAATTGAAGTATTGTTGCCAGGTTTTGTAAAAGAAGATCTTCAGTTGAATGTTCACAAAAATGTATTGACTGTTAAGGTTGAAAAAGAAGAAAAAGAAAACAACGAGGTTTATAAATATGCACACCGCGAGTTTGGCGCCAAAAATTTCGAGAAGAAATACCGTTTGCCAAAATCGGTTGATGCAGAAAAGATTAGCGCGAAATTTGAAAATGGAATTTTGAACATCGAACTTCCGAAAAAAGAAGAAGCACTTGAGAAAGAGCCCGTTGAAATTAAAGTATCATAATTGGTTTTAAGAGGAAAGGTTATAACGCATAAGCCTGTTTTCGTGAAATACGAAGGCAGGCTTTTTGATGTGTTTGTGGTAGAGTGGTTTTTCTGTAAACAATTGAAAGTATTGATGAATTGTAAAATAAAATGGCTGGAACCAATCAATTCTGGTTCCAGCCATTTTTATATAAGAGACAATTAATTATTCTTCAAAACAATATAAACTTTCAAATCCTCTTAAAATAAGTTGTTTATCAACAAAAACAGGCGACGCGTGAAAATCGTCATCCAGTTTGTTTGAAGCCAGGATTTCAAAAATCTCACCAGCTTTAATAACTAAACAGATTCCTTTAGCGGCAATGTAAATTTTACCATCGGCCCCGGAAGGAGATGAGAAAATAGTGCTTATTCCTTCCAGTCTTTCTTTGGAGTAATTTACGCTTCCGTCTTTGGCATCCAAACAGGTTATAACTCCATTGTTTGCACGCAAAAAATAAAGTTTTCCATCCATGAGCAGAGCACATGGTGTATAGGGTGTATCCTGGTTGTATTCCCATATTATTGCGTCAGTTCCGGTGATGTCGCCACTGGCTTTTGTCAAATCAATTGCCTGCAAAGCTGCTCCTCTAAAGCCACTCGTTACATACAGCATGTTATTTTCAACCATTGGTACCGGAATTACATTGCCAGTCATTCCGGTTGACGACCATAAAACGTTTCCATTCTCATAATCGTAGCTCCGAATTCCCGTTGTTGCACTGGTTATTACCTGGGTTTTTCCGTTTGCTTCTACAACAAAAGGTGTCGACCAGCTGGTGGGTTCGTCGCGTTCCATTTTCCAAATGTCGTTCCCGTTTTTTTTATCAACACAATATATCCATGAGTCACCTTCGTGGTCCCATTGTATAAAAAGCCGGTCTTTGTAAAGGTACGGCGACGCACCATCGCCAAAGTTCATGCGCTTTTCCATGGTGCCAAAATCGCGTTTCCAGATAATATTCCCGTCAAAATCAAGGCAGTAGAGTCCAAACGAACCGAAGTAGGCATAAATCATTTCGCCGTCGGTACAGGGTGAATTCGAGGCCCAGCTGCTTAATTCATGTATTTTGCCCTGAGGAAGATCTGTGGCGACAGTTTTCTCCCAGATAATACTACCATCGTTTCGGTTCACCAGAATTACGTTAAAGTTATGTTCTACGTTGGGTGACACTTGCGGATCGATAGATGAATCAGTTGGAACAGCTGTTAAAATTATGATTTTGTCCTCGTAAACAATTGGGGTGGCGTTTCCTCTGCCGGGTATTGAGGTTTTCCATTTCAGGTTTTTGGTTTCGCTGAAATCAACCGGGGGATTTGCTTTTACAGCCACGCCGTTACCCAGTGGGCCGCGCCATTGCATCCAGTTATCTTCGGCCTTGGGTTGTGCTTTGCTCGTTGAAACAGCAAAAAGAAAAAGAAGAGAAAATAGAAAGATTTGAGATTTCATGGTGGAAATTTTGGTTTATTTTGATTTTGACTGAAAATACACTTTTTAGTTTAAAGCCCTAATCGCTTTCTACCTCAAAGCTGTTTACGGTTTCAAATTGCCAGATCTCTACCACTTGCGAAACCGGAATTTCGTAAGGCGAATAATTTCGGTTTAACGAAACCAGTAAAAACTTTTTGTCCTCTAAACGTTTGTAAACCAGTTTGAAAACCATGCCTTCATCTCGTGTTACAATAATGCAGGCTTTGCCATCTTTTATGCTGCTCCAGTCTTCTGTAAACGAACAGGTTACCCACGAGCCTTCTTTTATGGGCAACATCGAATCGCCCAGAATTTGGAAAGTGCGATACGTTTTATCTTCCGGCAAAAACGGAAGCTTGAACTTGGGCAGCGACGCAATAAAATCCAGATCGCCGTAACTGTTAGTATAACCGGCCTGTGCTTTTACCGGAACCATTTCAATGTTTTCTTTGCCCTCTTTATCTACCGAGATCGTCAGAAGCCGAAGCTTTCTTCCGGTAACATCCACATCAAATCCTTTTTCGATCTGCGAAAGTTGTTCTTCCGACAAAACTTCCAGCCGGTATTTAATCAACGCATCAAGCGATACATTAAAATACTCCGACATTTTTATAAGCACCGGAAAAGGCGGCTGCACATTTTTCTCGTAGCCCGAAAGGGTAGTGCGCGTTAATCCAAGCTCTGTTGCCAGGTCCATTTGCGATTTCCTGCGGCGTTTTCGTAAGAATTTCAGGTTTTGTGCGAAATGCATAGTTCGTTGTTTTTAGTAATTGAAAGATTGCTTCAGTCGTGAAGCCTCCTCCTTGCCAATGACAGAATTAATTTACATTCTGACAATTTACTACTTCCATGTTTAGTTCTTTTGCCAATTTGTTTACTGTTCTCATTTTATTTATCATTATTTGTTCTTCATATAGTTGTACTCC
>NZ_FOHT01000073.1:0-4788 GCF_900111425.1 Draconibacterium orientale
TTCAAATGTATTTGAATGAGTTCGTCTACAAGCTAAACCGGAGGTATTTTGGAGAAAAACTCTTTGACAGGCTGGTTATTGCTGGAATTACTGGATTATGACTAAATACGGATATTCAAAATCTTATTTTCTAATTAAAAGCAACAGAAGTGTACAGCTTATTTAAAAAAGAAATAAAAACGTTTCTCGGATCGCTGATCGGTTATCTGGCCGTATTGGTTTTTTTATTGGTTACCGGTTTGTTTTTGTGGATTTTCCCGGGCAATTACAATATTCCTGAAAATAATTATGCAACGCTGCAGGGGCTTTTTACGCTGGCGCCGTGGTTGTACCTGTTTTTGGTGCCCGCCATTACCATGCGTATGTTTGCCGACGAAAAACGCAGCGGAACTATTGAAATTCTGCTAACCCGCCCGTTGGCTGATTTTCAGTTGGTAATGGCAAAATTTCTGGCCGGATTGGTGCTGGTTGTTTTCTCGTTGTTGCCCACTTTGCTGTATTTCTTGTCGGTTTATTGGTTGGGGAATCCGGTTGGCAGTATCGACACCGGTGCAACCTGGGGCTCGTTTATGGGGCTGTTTTTCCTGGCAACTATTTATGTGGCCATTGGTATTTTTGCCTCGTCGCTCACCGATAACCAAATTGTTTCCTTCATCTTCGGAATGTCGCTGTCGTTTATCTTTTACCTCGGTTTCGAGTTTGTAGCATCGGCAGAAGTTCCGTACTTACTGGAGCAACTTTTTTCGTGGTTGAGTATTAACGATCACTACCTTTCTATTTCGCGCGGAGTAGTTGATATGCGCGATATTCTCTATTTTCTCGGCATGGCTTTTTTGTTTTTGTATGGCACTACCCTGATTTTACGAAAAGGAAAACTCCGAAAAACAAAAGCAAAAGTTCGCGCGGTTGTTGTTCCTGTGGCTGTTTTGCTGATACTCGCCATTTCGTCTAACTTTTTATACCGTATCGATCTGACGGCTGAAAAGCGTTATTCGCTATCAGATGTAAGTAAACAAATGGTTGGTGGACTGGAAGGTCCGGTGGAAGTGGAGTTGTATTTAAGTGGCGAGCTGGAAGCGGGATTGCGAAAAATACAAAACGAAGTACTGGAGAAAATTGCGGTGCTGAATGCCTACAGTTCGGCTCCGATTCGGGTACGCATTTTTAATCCGTACAGCATCGGGAATATCGAAAAGCAGGAAGAGTTTATTACCGGCCTGGTAAACAGAGGTGTGCCGCGAATTAATTTTGGGCATAAAACCGAGCAAGGCGTAAGTTCACGTTTTATATTTCCGGGAGCAATAATTCGTTATCAGAATAAAGAGCTGGCGGTTAATTTTCTGAAAAATAATCCGTACACCAGTTACGAAAACAACTTTAATCATTCGGTGGAAACCATCGAATTCGAGTTGGTAAATGCCTTTCATAAACTGATGCGAAAGAAAAAGTCGGTGTTGGCATTTTTACAGGGACACGATGAAGCCAATCAATACGAAGTGGCCGATATTGCGCGTGCACTTTCGGCCGATTTTGAAATTGATATGCTGGAAGCTGCCGACCTGAACGGTTCGGATGTGGATATTTTGGTAATTGCCAATCCGAAAAAAGAATTTCCGGAGACCTCAAAAATTGCCATCGACCAATACCTGATGAAAGGTGGAAAGCTGATGTGGCTGGTTGATCCGGTACAGGTGAGCCTCGATAGTTTGAGCAAAGGATTTCAAACCTATTCGTTTCCAAACGATATGAATATTGGCGACCAGTTGTTTCGCTACGGCGTGCGTTTAAATTACGAATTGCTACAGGATGTAAACTGTATTCAGATTCGTGTAAATACTGCGGCGCCGGGTAATCCGCCACGTTATACTTTACATCCGTGGTATTATTCACCGCTGCTAACGCCAAATGATAATCATCCGATAAGCCGGAATCTGAACTGGGTGAAAACCGAGTTTGTTTCGTCGCTCGATACCGTTTCTGCCAATTCAACGGTACGAAAGGAGGTGATTCTGAGTACATCGCCGTATGCCCGACGGATAAAAGCACCGTCGTCGGTAAGCCTAGGAAATATTAACAATCCGCCGGCTCGCGAGTTGTTCACGCAGTCGGATATTCCGGTTGGTGTTTTGTTGGAAGGTGTTTTTACTTCGAACTATAAAAACCGCATGGTGGAAAATTACGGTTATTCTTCGGCCGACATCATTACGGAAAGTCAGCCTACACAAATGATCGTGATTGCCGACGGTGGAATGATCACCAATAAAGTCAACTATTCTACCAATCCACCTAAAATACAGGAACTTGGTTTTGATGAAGTGTCGGGGCAGGTTTTCGGGAATAAGGAGTTTTTGATTAATGCCATTTCGTACCTCGATGATAAACAGGGAATTATGCAGCTACGTGGCCGATCGTTAAAAATGCGCTTACTCGACAAAGTAAAACTGCGCGAAGAAGCCGCTTTCTGGAAAGGATTGAATGTATTGCTGCCACTGCTTTTAATCACTGTTTTTGCACTGGTTTACAACCTTGTTCGTAAGTACCGTTACAATCGTTCATAAAAACGGGGTAAAATCACGCCAAACACGATAGGGATAATTCCTGAAAGTTTGTATATTCGTGTACTTAGAATAGTTGTAAATAAGACAAGAATTCAAAAAAATAAATCGAAATAAATGAAGTTTGTAGTTTCAAGCACCGAATTACTGAGCCACCTTTCTGCAATAAGTAAGGTAATCAGCAGTAAAAGTACAATGCCAATTCTCGATAACTTCTTGTTTCAGTTAAGCGAAACAGAGTTAACCATAACAGCTTCCGATCTGGAGACGACTTTAATTACCAGCCTCGAGTTGGATAATATTGAAGGCGAAGGAGCTGTTGCAGTTCCGGCTAAGTTGATCACCGATACGCTGAAAGAATTTCCGGAGCAACCACTGACATTTCAGATCGATGGCGATTCGTACCTTGTTGAAATTTATTCCGACAATGGTAAATTCAGCATTATGGGGCAAAATGCCGAGGATTTTCCGGAGCAGCCACAGCTGGACGAGGAAGGTGCATCATCGATCGATGTTAGCCATGTTGTACTTCAGAAAGGAATTGAAAAAACTTTGTTTGCTACGGCCGACGATGAGTTACGCCCGGTAATGAACGGTATTTATGTGGAGTTAACGCCCGATTTTATGAGCTTTGTAGCATCGGATGCGCACAAGCTGGTACGTTACCGCCGTTTGGATGCAAAAGCTGAATTCGAGTCTTCATTTATTTTGCCTAAAAAACCGGCCAGTTTATTGAAAAACCTGTTGCCAAAAGAAGAGTTTGATGTAAAACTGGAATTCGACGATAAAAACGCCTTCTTTACGTTAAGCAACTACAAACTAATTTGTCGTTTGGTAGAAGGAAATTACCCAAGTTATAATTCGGTAATTCCTACCAACAACCCGAACAAAATGATGATCGATCGCCTGAACTTTTTTAACACTGTAAAACGTGTTTCAGTATTCTCGAACCAGGCGAGCAATCTTGTAAAACTGAATATCTCCGACAACCAATTGGTGGTTTCGGCACAAGATATCGACTTCTCAATTTCGGCAGTTGAGCGCATCAATTGCGAATACGAGGGCGAAGAAATTGAAATTGGCTTCAAATCAACATTCCTGCAGGAAATTCTGACCAATATTTCAACCAGCGATGTAAAGGTTGAAATGAGCGATCCAACACGTGCAGGTTTGTTACTTCCGGCTGAAAACGACGAAGACGAAGACATGCTGATGCTGTTGATGCCAATGATGATAAACGTTTAAAAAGATACAACGATAAACCGAAAAGGTATCCGGGAACGCAGGTTTTAGGGTACCTTTTTTAATTCATACCCACCATGAAATTACATTTAAAAAACGCTTTGGTTTTTTTAGATCTGGAAACCACCGGTATTAACATTGTTACGGATCGAATTGTGGAGATTGCTTTAATAAAAGTAAATGTTGATGGCACCGAGGAAGAAAAACTGATGCGCATAAATCCTGAACAACCTATTCCGATTGAGGCTTCCTTAATTCATGGTATTTACGACGAGGATGTAAAAGACGCGCCAACCTTTAAAGAGGTAGCAAAAACGCTGGCTAAGTTTATGGAAGGATGCGACCTGGCAGGTTTTAACAGCAATCGTTTTGATATTCCCTTACTTGCCGAAGAGTTTTTACGCGCCGAGGTGGATGTTGACTTTAAAAAGCGCAAGTTTATTGATGTGCAGGCCATCTTTCATAAAATGGAAAAACGCACACTGGCAGCAGCTTACAAATTTTATTGTAACCAGGAATTAACCGATGCGCACAGTGCCATGGCCGATACAAAAGCAACTTACGAAGTGCTGAAATCGCAGCTCGATAAATACAAAGGGGTGGAGTATGAAGACGCAAAAGGGAAGAAATCGACGCCCATTGAAAATGATGTGGAAAAGTTGAGCGAATTCTCGTCGTACGATAGGAATGTTGATTTTGTAGGCCGCATTGTTTACGACGAAAATGGTGTGGAAGTCTTCAATTTTGGAAAGAACAAAGGAGTGCCCGTTGAGCAGGTTTTGCAGGAACAACCCGGTTACTTTGGCTGGATTTTAAACAGCGAATTCCCGCTTTATACTAAAAAAGTGCTTACACAATTGAAATTGAAAATGATGAGCAAGTAAAGCTTGTCATTTCGAGAGTCCACCCATTTTTAATGGGCATAATGAGGTAATGACAGTAGATATACCGAACTTAGCAGCAAGCCTGCACAGTTTGACCGTTCTTTGTA
>NZ_FOHT01000025.1:0-88861 GCF_900111425.1 Draconibacterium orientale
ACGTTTGATCTTATTGTCATATCCACCTTTAAGATACAAATCTTAAAGGGACAATAAAAACAAAGGCTGTCCAATTTTACTTTTTGGACAGCCTCTTCCTTTTGGTTGTATAATTTTTATTTCTGTACGTGTACATCCATTTGCGGGAAAGGAATATTGAGGCCTTCCTTCTCGAATGTTTTGTAAACATTTTCATGAAGATCAAAATAAATACCCCAGTAATTGGCGGCTTCGGCCCAAACACGAACCACTAAATTAACCGAGCTGTCGGCCAGTTCGCTAACTGCAATAAACGGTTCGGCCGGGTCGTTTATAATTCTTTCGTCGGCTTTTATCAGCTTCATTAATACTTCTTTGGCTTTGTCAACATCATCGCCGTACGCAATTCCAAAGGTAAAATCAACACGGCGTTTAGCTTCCGCCGAAAAGTTGATCATCGATCCGGTTGCCAACCCACCATTTGGAATAATAATTGTTTTGTTGTCGGGTGTTTTCAGTATCGTGTTAAAGATCTGAATTTCGTTTACGGTTCCCGAGTGGCCTTGCGCAGTGATGTAGTGTCCTATTTTAAATGGTTTAAAAATAAGGATCATAACTCCTCCTGCAAAATTTGATAAAGTGCCCGAAAAGGCCATGCCAATAGCCAAACCGGCAGCACCAAGAATGGCAATAAAAGAGGTCATTTGAACGCCCATCATTCCAATAACAGCGATCCAAAGCATGGCTTTTAAACCAATCCCGATCAAACTGTTCAGAAAGCCCCGTAGAGAGGGATCTACATTTTGTTTTTCAAAACGGCTACGAATTGCTCTTCTAAGAATAGAGATAATCCATAAACCCACAATAAGTGTGACGATTGCTCCAATTAGTTTGGGGCCATAGAACATTACTAAGTCGTAAATTTGTTCTGATAATTTGTTTACTTCTTCCATCTTGTTTCGAAATTAAAATTTTGTTTAAGTTACAAACTTTCAATTGAAAAGTTCAAAAAAAAAGGGACTCAAATGCATTGAGTCCCTTTTTTGTTCATTTCTGTTTCTTCTGTCTAACTTCTCGAATAAACCAATTCCCCACGTAGGTACAGGAGCGTATCGTTTACACTCGAAAAACGACTTAGCTCTTCATCATTAATTCGAATGGTGAAGATGCGTTCTAAATAGTGAATAAAAATTGTCCAATCAATGTGGTCGAAATTCAGATCCTCATAAAACGAGGCGGTTAAACAAATGTTGTCTTTGGTAACACCTGTTTTACGTAGCACCCGGTAGAGGTTTCTTCGTAGCGACTTTTCTGTAACTGTTTCCGTTTTCATTGTTAAAGTTTAAAATTCGAACAAATGAATTTACGGGTCAAATATATAAAAATTCAATGAGTTCGTATTCTTTTCTGGCTAACAAACTATATTATAACCATTGTTTTACATTAATACCGACATGAAAAGCTGGTGGAGGTTGCAACTATTCTGCAATTTCGTGTTTGAGCTTACTGTAAATTTTAAGGTTTACATAACCAGTGTTGTGGTGTTCTCCCTGGCGTTCAGTGCCTTCGTAAACAAATCCCAGTTTTAGAGGAATTTTCTCGCTTTGTAAATTTTCTTCTGCCACTTTAATTTGTATGCGGTTCATTTTTTGTTTTTGAAAAGCAAACCGGATGAGTTTTTCAACGCTAGAGGTTATAATTCCTTTGCTCTGCATTTTTTCGGCCAGCCAGTAGCCAAGTTCCGTTTTGCGGTTTACCCAATCGGTGTCTTTAAAACCTATCAGTCCGGCAAATTCTTCGTTGTACCAAATGGCATAAACCAGGTCGCTTTTGTTACCGCTTTGCGTGATGCTGGCTATAAAAGCCTTCGTATCTTCTATTTTGCTGGTGTATTGCACAAAGGGGAGCCATTTTTTCAGGTACTCGCGATCGCGGTCAATAGTTTGAAATACAATTTCGGCCATCGACGAATTAATCAGTTCGAGCCTGATTTTGTGGTTTACCCTAATGTGTTCCATCGCTGAGTTTATTTAAATCGAACAGGAAAACCTGCTGATTGTAACTTTGGGTTTTTTCGCACGAAACCAAAATGCTGTCGTTGCTTAAAAAGCAAATGCCCTCGGTCTGGGCGCCGTCAATTCCTTCCAGTTTAATGTGCTGGCTTTTGCCTTCAAAAAAACGATCGCCCGGAAAATCGGAAAACAACCAGATAAACGAGCGGTAATTTTCATAACCCACCAGCGCCAGTGTTTTATTATCGGGGCTGATATCGGCTCCCGTAACCAGGCACTTTACATTAAAAGTATCGGTTGGGGTTATTTCGTAATCGCCTTTTTTTGTGGGCACTTTGTACTGCCAAGTAGTTTCGTCGCGCCAGTTTTTACTAAAAAGATACAGTTTGTTTTTAAAGGCTACCATCGCTTCACAATCGTACGGTGTGGTTTTTTTTAAATATGAGAAGTTATCCTGTAGGGCATATTTTAATTTAATTTCTTTGGTATCAATTTTTTGTTCTGCTTTTTCCGAAAGATCTTTTTTGTCGATTCTGTAAATGAGCAGGTTATTGCGGTTGCCCATGTTGTTTCCAAAATCGCCGATAAAAATGTTCTCCTCGCTTTGTGTTATCGACTCCCAATCTTCGTTTTGGGCATTGTCGAGCTCAATCTCGTATATTATCTGGCCCGATTTATTAAAGCCATACAATTCGTTTTTGCCACCGCTGTCGTTAAATCCCCAAAAATGCTTGTTGTAAATCATCAATCCAGATATCTCGTTTAATTTATCTGCAATTTCAGGAATATAGTTCTCAGCCTTTAATTGAACAGTGGGGTTTTCGTGCTCTTTCTCCGGGATTGAACATGAAAAAAACACGAACATTAAAAGAAGCCAGGAGTGAATGTTTATCATCTTTTTATCTTTACGGGAATTTATAATGTCAAAATAAGAAAATTAAATACGAATGAGGAAACGAGCAGCTAAGAATTTTACACAATGGAGGAGGATTATAAGCGAGTTCCCGGCCTACCGGTCAGGCAGGCATGAGTTACCATTGAGAATTGACAATAATAATCGCATGAAATTAATTATTTTAATCTTAATTGTTTTTGTTGGAGTAGGAATTTCGTGTAGCAATGCCAAACAAAGTAGCGATAAGGACCTGGTTGTTATTTCAACCGATTTTGGCGAAATAAAATTGAAATTATACAACGACACGCCCGAGCACAAACAGAATTTTCTGAAACTGATTGACGAAGCTTATTACGATGGATTGCTTTTTCATCGGGTAATAGAAAACTTTATGATTCAGGGAGGCGATCCCGACTCAAAAGATTCAGCACCAGGCGTTCGTTTGGGAGGCGGAAATCCCGGATACACCATCCCGGCAGAAATTTTACCGCAACATTTTCATAAAAAAGGAGCTTTGGCAGCAGCACGTCGTGGCGGCCCCTCGAATCCTGAAAAACGATCGAGTGGCTCGCAGTTTTATATTGTGCAGGGCGAGGTTTTAACGCCCGGAAAACTCGACACTATGGAAATGATGATGAACAGCCGCGCCAAAAATGAATTTCTACAGGAAAAACTTGCCGAAGCAAAACCGCAATTAGACGAATACCGGGAGAATAACGATCAGGACGGGTTTAACATTTGTTTATCGGAACTGCGCGCCGCTGCTGATAGCGCGTGGACTGAACAGCCACAGCTTTCGTTTACTTATGAGCAGCGTGAGGCATACACCACCATTGGCGGCTATCCTTCGTTAGATGGAGATTACACTGTTTTTGGCGAGGTTGTTGAGGGACTGGATGTTTTGGATAAGATTGCGGCCGTTGAAACGGATCAGTACGATCGTCCGAAAGCGGATATAAAAATGGAAATAAAACGCTCAAAATAGTTTATGTTTAAAACCGGATTTTTAATTGTATTTGTTTGTTTATTAGGTGTTTCATCTTTTGCTCAGTCGCGTGTTATTGAGATTTCGACGAATTACGGCGATATGCGTTTCCGGCTGTACGACGACACGCCAAAACACCAAAAGGCATTTATCGAACTGGCCAACGAAGGTTATTACGATGGCACTTTGTTTTACCGCGTTATCGAGAATTTTCTGATTCAGGGCGGTTCAAAAAGCTCGCGAAACGCACCTCCTGGAAAACGTATTGGTTATGGCGATCCGGACAAAACCGTTGACGACGAAATTCTGAAGCATTATTTTCATAAAAAAGGTTCGCTTTGTGCACCCCGACAGCCCGATGAGGTAAACCCGTTTAAGCAGTCGGATATTTCGCAGTTTTTTATTGTAAAAGGAAGCGTGCATACTGAGGGGGCTTTGGATACGATGGAGTTGGCCGTGAATGTTCCAATTCGGAAAAAAATTGTGGAGAAGTATATGACACCCGAAGTTCGGGAGCAGTTGAAGCAGCTGAAGGAAGAGAAAAAAGTAAAAGAATTCCGCGAATTGGCCGGCGAAATAAAAGCCGATATTGAAACCGATTACAATTTGAATCCCAATACGCTTGAATTTTCTGATGCCCAGCGCGAAGCTTACACTACCGTTGGCGGCTACCCCGAACTGGATGGGAAATACACCATTTTTGGCGAATGCATTTCGGGCTTTGATGTAATTGATAAAATTGCAGCACTAAAAACCGACAGCAATAACCGGCCGTATAACGATGTGAAAATCAAAGTGAATGTGATTAAGTAGTGTTATGATAAAACAAATCCTTTACATAGTTCTGGCTATTGTTTTTTTGAGTTCCTGCGGAAATAAAACAAAAAAGGGAACAACACAGCAACAGGAAACACCATCAAAACAAGAAGCCGCTGCTGATGAAAAACAGGATATCTGGAATCAGTTAATGCGATCGATTGCAAAAATTGATTCGTACGACGGCGACCGGATTCTGGAATCGGGGCAGGGATTTTTTGTGGGCGAAGACCTGTTGGTTACTAAATATTCGTTGGTCAATCAGGCCACCAATGTTAAGGTGCAGCCTTTTGATGAGGATAAAAAATACACGGCACGCAGTTTTGTGGCTTTCGATCGGATAAACGACCTGATTATTTTGAAGGTGGACAGCATTAGCCGCGAACCCATTGAGCTGCATAAGGATACCTTGCCCAATTTTGCCAAATCGTTTTATGTGGCACCAAAAACCGGGAAAACCCTGCAACTTTTTACCGGCAAAGTGCTAAACCTTGCAAACATCAGGGGGACGAGGTTGTACCGCTTAAGTAACAAGATTCGGACATCGCAGTTTGGCGCACCAATTTTTGTCTCAACCGGAAAAGCGATTGGCGTGGCTTATTCCGGAACGGTTAATTTCGAATTGCAGAGTTTTGCCATCCCGGCGGAATTTATTGCAGCCATGCTGCGAAAGAAAAACGAAACTCCCGAGCCGCTGGAGATGCTGAAAAATACCTCGAACGAAAAGATTGCCGCCGAAAACCGCAAAATTAAAGGGCTTGTACTGGAAACCGATTACGGCAACATTACCATAAAACTGTTTAACGAAACGCCCGAGTACCGCGATAATTTTATCCGGCTGGCCAAAGAACATTATTTCGATAGTTTACTGATTCACCGTGTTATTGCCGACTTCGGAATACAGAGTGGTGCCGCTGATACCCGCTATGCGGTGTCCGGTGCAAATGTGGGCTGGAAAGGCCCGGGCTACACCATCCCGGCGCATATTGTTTCCGGGTTGTATCACAAGCGCGGAATGATCGGTTCGCCACGAAAACCGGATACCGAAAATCAGCGACAACGCTCCGATGGATCGCAGTTTTACATCGTTTCGGGGCGGAAATATTTTGATAAAGGTTTGGATGAGCTGGAGGAAGTTAACAATTACAAGTTTTCGGCCGAGCAACGGCAGGTGTATAAAACCATTGGTGGCGCACCTCACCTCGATGGCAGTTACACCATTTTTGGGCAGGTAACGTCGGGAATGGATGTGGTGGATAAAATCGTTCAGGTTGAAATCGACAGGCGTTGGCGGCCACTTGAAGATATCCGTATAAAACGGGTTCGGATAATAAAATAATGCGAGCTCCATTTCAAGAAAGAATTACAATAAATAGTATTTGCACCGTCTTTTAAGGCGGTGATTAATGATGAGCTCTGTTTAATGTAAATTTTTAGGATTTTTGTAAACTTCATGTTACAAAAATCCTAAAAATTAATTGAGGCTATCTTCACTTTTTAACACCGCTCTAAAGAACGGTGCAAGAAATATTTACCCGATTTTTTATCGAAGTCAAATTAAAATAGCTCCGTCATTTCCATACCGTTTTGTAACCAGAAAGTTTTTAATCCGGCTTTTTGCGCGGCAACGATGTTATTTTCCAAATCATCGATAAACAGCGTTTCTTCCGGATTAACCCCCGACAGCGCAATTACCTTTTCATAGGCACTTACTTCCGGTTTGCGATCGTGAATTTCGTGCGAATAATAAACCGTTTTAAACAGCGATGGGAAATCGATGCCGTGTTGAGTTTTAAATTCTGTAAGCAATCGGTCGATATGAATTTGATTGGTATTGCTAAACAAGTAAAGGTTATAGTTTTTGCTGAGCTCCTGCACCTTTTTTACCCGGTGTTCCGGAATGTCGAGAATCATCGCATACCAGGCTTTGTCAATTTGGCGGTCAGTAAGTTGTTCTTTTTTAAGTAGTTTTCTTACGCCACTTCTGAATTCTGCAGGAGTAATTTTTCCAATTTCGAGCTTGTAGAAAATAGGATCGACATAAGCATTTTTATGATCCAGAACTTCGCCATCGCTGCCAAGTTGTTGAAAGGCTTTTATCGACGCATCAAAATCAAGATTTAACAACACGCGCCCCAAATCGAAAATGATATTTTTTATGTTTGAAAGGTTTGCTTTCATTCGTTTAAATTTATTTCACTAAAATAAGCATTTCGGGAAAATCTTTTTTAACTTCATATTAAACTTTAAAAACTACAGGAAGTTCAGTATTCATGAAAATTCAGGGAAAACATTATCATACTATTTGGGTTGACGCGGATGACCCAACTATTATTCAGGTCATCGATCAGCGGAAATTGCCGTTTATCTTCGAAACTTTTGCCATGCGTTCGGCCAACGACGCTTTTTTTGCCATAAAAGAAATGGTGGTTCGCGGTGCGCCGTTAATCGGGGTAACTGCGGCCTATGGCATGTACCTGGCACTTTTTCAGCTGAAAAATGAAAATTGGGAAGAAGAACTGAACCGGGTGGCCGAGTATTTAAAATCGTCGCGGCCAACAGCTGTAAACCTGGCTTTTGCGGTAGATGAAATGATGGCTTTTATTCTGGCGAATAAAAATGAAGCCGATTTGAATGAAAAAGTACTGGCAAAAGCCGGCGAATTAAAACAGCAGGAAATTGATTTTGGCGATAAAATAGGGGAGCACGGACTGAAGCTGATTGAGGAAATTTATAAAAAGAAGGGAAGTGCAGTGAATATTTTAACCCACTGCAATGCCGGCTGGTTGGCCTGTATCGACTGGGGAACTGCAACCGCGCCCATTTATAAAGCACATTTAAAAGGAATTCCGGTGCATGTTTGGGTCGATGAAACACGCCCGCGCAACCAGGGAGCACGATTAACCGCCTACGAACTGGGCGAGCAAGGCGTGCCGCACACGGTTATTCCCGACAACGCAGGTGGCCATTTAATGCAACACCAAATGGTTGATATGGTAATTGTCGGCAGCGACCGAACCACTGTTACCGGCGACGTGGCCAACAAAATAGGAACGTATTTAAAAGCGCTGGCTGCCCACGACAATAACGTACCTTTTTATGTGGCTCTGCCATCGAGTACCTTCGATTGGGAGATGAATGACGGAGTTAAGGAAATTCCAATCGAGCAACGAGCTGCCGATGAAGTGGCGGAAATTGAAGGCTGGCACGATAAGCAGATAAAATCGGTACGTTTAATTCCTGAAAAAAGTACGGTGGCCAATTATGGTTTCGATGTAACGCCGGCACGCCTGGTGAGCGGATTGATATCGGAACGGGGAATTTGCAAAGCCGATAAACAGAGTATTTTAAAATTGTATCCCGAGAAAATTTACAGATAACGCTATGAAGAAAATTGCAATAATAGGAGGTTCCGGTTTGGAAGATCCTGCCATTTTGAAAGAGGTAACCGAAGTAAATGTTGAAACGCCTTACGGCGCGCCTTCGTCGTCGTTTAAATGCGGTAAAATTGGAGGCGTGGAAGTGGCTATTCTATCGAGGCATGGCCGTGATCATTCTATTCCGCCTTCGACGGTGAATAACCGCGCAAATATTTGGGCCATAAAAGAATTGGGGTGTACACATATTCTGGCAACAACTGCCTGCGGAAGTCTGCGTTTGGAGATTGGCCGCGGTGATATTGTGATGCTCGATCAGTTTATCGATTTTACACGATTCCGGAAAAACAGTTTTGTGGAAGAATTTGAAGACGGACAGCTGAACCACCCGGCGATGGCCGATCCGTTTAACTGGCATTTACGTCAGGCTTTAATTGAAAATGCGAAAGCTTTGGATCTTGGGTTTCATAAAAGCGGAACCGTAATAACCATTGAAGGACCGCGCTTCTCGACACGTGCCGAATCGAATATGTTTCGTGTGTGGGGAGCTGATGTTATAAATATGTCGACAGCACCCGAGTGTGCTCTGGCCAATGAACTGGAGATTCCGTATGCGGCGGTGGCACTAAGCACCGACTACGATTGCTGGAATGTGGATGAAGCGCCTGTTACCTGGGAAGAAGTGCTGAACGTTTTCAACGAGAACGTTAAGCATGTAATTGCCCTGCTGCAAAACACAATCACATCGCTGCAAAAACAGGGTAGAGTGAATGGATAAAACGCATTTTTGGCACAGCATTTGTTAAATGGATTACATCTGCTTCAATGCCATGAAACGCAGTTTTTATAACCGTTCAGTTAGTACTAAATAATTCAGCCAACTTGCTAAATTGGCTATTCAGTTTCCGGCGGCACTCAACAGAATGCCGCTTTTTTTATGCGAACATATTGCATAAAACAACAAAGCCGGTACAAATGAATTGCACCGGCTTTGTTCTTTCTGAAATTGTATTTTACTGGTTTTCTTCCTCAATATTTTCTTCTACTTCTACATCAACTTTCATCTCACCGTTTTTCTTCGTTTTCTTAATGATGATCTTTTTGCCGTCTTTTTCAATTATCTGCGTGTCTTCGTCACTTTCTTCAACGGTCCAGGTTTTGCCGTCCTCCAAAATTTCAATGCGGCCTTCATCATCGGTAATTACTTTAATTCTTTTGGTCATATTTGGCATTCCTTCATGAATAATCATTGGTGCTGCGCCGCTGTTGTGCATAATAATTTCTTCGTGTACTTCAATGTTTTTTTCGTTTGGCTTTTCTCGTACAATTACGATCTTTTCTTTTCCGTCTTTTAAGTCTTTCTTCTCGAACGAAATAATGCCCGGATCGCTCAAATCGATCACATTTCCGCTTTTTTGTTTGTCGATTCGAATAACTTTCGGACCGGCTGATCCCGGTGCACCAAAAAACATATCGTTACCATGTTTGCCGTGCCACTGCATAATGTCAGACGATACATCATCCGAAAATATTTTCATCATGATGTGTTTTGCCGAGTCGCCATCGTTGGTTTTAAACTTGTATCTCATTGGCTTTGAGGCTCCGTCGCCTTTCAAAATAAATACATTTCCGTTTTCGTCGGTTTCCATGTCAAAATCAAAGTCAATATCAAAATCGAAATCCTCTTCTGCCATCCAACTCAAGGCTTTGTCGCCGCCAATTGTATCGCCATTCCACACAAAAACCTGGTCGGCCTCTATTACCGTGTCGATTTCCATTTTTTTGCCATCGTCTCCAATTTTCACCATTTTAATGTGTTTCTGCACCTTTTTAGTTTTTGGAGGATCCTGCGGTGCTTCGTTAATCGAAATGGCAGATGAGAAAAATAAGGCAAGGGCAAAAATTCCTGTTAGTGATAGTACTTGTTTCATGTCGTTAATTTATTTTGTTTTTCGTTTGAATATTCTGGCTGAAACCAAATTCTGATTCCCGAAACAAATATAGGGTGAGGTCTGTCAATCAGTCCGTTAAAGGCCGGTTAAAATCTGTTAAGGAAAAGTTAAAATCTTCTGTTGGCAAACGGTTTTGCCTATATTTGAATCATGAACAAGAAACTTTTTACCGGATTGATCATTTTGATGGGGATCTCTATTTTGGGGATTATTGCCGTTCAGCTTGTGTGGATGAACAACGCGATTCGGGTAAAAAACGAAATGTTCGAACGTGATGTTAATCAGGCGCTGCAGCAAACTGTAAGTCGTTTGGAAGATTTGCACAATTTTGGTGTGGTAAACGAAATGTTTTTTGCCGCCGACTCGGCCGATCTTTTTCAGGATTTTGATTTGGATCTGGAATTTGATACCGACTCGGATGGCGCGTTCAGCTGGAATGTTTCGCCAGACAAAGCACGTGTTTTGCGCCAACAACCGGATTCTACGCGAAAACCTGTAAAAATCATTCGAGAATTTGCTCCCGATAATCAGGAATCCCGTATTGAAATTCATATCGATAATGATTCCGACAGCCGTAAAGTACAGTCGTACTCATATAGTATGAGCACTACATCCACGGATAAAAACCATGTGTTTGTTAGGGGCGACAGTGCTAAGCCGGGGAGTGTTGTATTTGTAAAAAGCGATACGATATTAAGCGATGTCGATTCGCTTTATACCATTAGTACCGTGAAGATCGATTCGCTGCTTACCGATCTGGATACTTTTAAAATTCTGGCTCCCGACATTTCAAAGCGCGTGAAGCTAAAAGCCACCAGCCTGAAAAGAATGGCGAATAAAGTAGTTACCGAAGTTGCCACCTGGGATGTGCGTAGGTTGGATGAGGAGCTGATTTATGACGTGCTTAAAAAGGAGCTGGATGAAAACAACATTCCTCTTGATTTCGAATACGGAATTTATCGGGGCGAGGAGCTGAGCTTTCCCCGGCCGGTTACCGATTCGCTGAAAGTGGCGAACACCGTTTTCCAGGCCCAGCTTTATCCCAACGATATTTTTCAGAAAGACATAAAACTGGCCGTTGTATTTCCCGGCCGCGACAGTTTTATTTATCGTTCGCTCAACTGGTTGCTTGTCGCTTCGTTTTTATTCTCGCTGATCATTTTAATGACTTTTGCCCTCAGTATTTTTTACATTATTCGGCAAAAGAAAATTTCGGAGATGAAGTCGGATTTCATTAATAATATGACCCACGAGTTTAAAACGCCCATCGCAACTATTTCGGTGGCAACCGATTCTATTACTAATCAGAAAGTGCTGAGCGATCCGGAGCGTATAAAATATTTTGTGGGCATGATAAAAAAGGAGAATACCCGCATGAACAGGCAGGTAGAGGACATTCTTACTATCGCACGATTGGATAAAAAAGACTTTGAATTTCACTGGGAAACCATTGATGTGCACGACCTGATCAGCGATGCCGTTCAGGGAATTAAATTGCAGGTTGAAAAACGCGGTGGCAAGATTGAACTGGATTTAAAAGCCATTAATTCAATGGTAACTACCGACCGGATTCACTGTACAAATGTGGTTTATAACCTGATCGACAATGCCAATAAATATTCCGGCGATACTCCCGAAATTACCGTGTCAACTGTCAATCACCAAAGAGGCGTGGTGGTTTCGGTAACTGATAAAGGAATTGGTATGAGCAAGGCAGTTCAGGCAAAAATATTTGAGCGTTTTTACCGCCAAACCAGCGGAAATATTCACAATGTAAAAGGTTTTGGGCTGGGATTGAGTTATGTAAAAGCCGTTTTGGAAGCCAACCGCGGAACGATTTCCGTGAGCAGCGAACCCGGCAAGGGAAGCAAATTTGATGTATTTTTACCTTTTGTGAGGGAATAATAAATAAAGCTGTCATTTCGAAGAAGGTACGACTGAGAAATCTGTTACAGTTTTCTCACTGCGTTCGAAATGACAATAATAAAGAATGACAATAAAGCAACACATATTTCTGGTGGAAGACGACCTGAGTTTTGGGGCAGTTTTAAAATCGTATCTCGAGTTGAACGACTTTGAAGTTACCTGGGTTGACGATGGAAAATATGCCGTGGATAAATTCATAGCCGAATCTTTTCAAATCTGCATTTTGGATGTGATGTTGCCCAATATCGACGGATTTACAATTGGAACGGAAATACGCAAGCTCGACGCGAATATCCCAATGGTTTTTCTTACCGCAAAAACATTGAAGGAAGACATTCTGAAAGGCTACAACGTTGGAGCCGACGATTACATTACCAAACCTTTTGATACCGAAGTGTTGCTGTGTAAAATTCAGGCGATTATTAAACGGCAGTCGACACAGCCGGTGCGTGATGAATTTCTTTTTTCCATTGGTTCGTACTCGTTTGATTCGAAGTTGCGCTCGATCTCGCGAAATGGCGAAAAACAAAAGTTGTCGCCAAAAGAAGCCGATTTGCTGAAGCTGCTTTGCCAAAATAAAAATGAACTGCTTTCGCGCGAAACGGCACTTCGCAAAATTTGGGGCGAAGATGGTTATTTCACCGCCCGTAGTATGGACGTTTTTATTACCAAACTGCGTAAATACCTGAAAGACGATCCGAACATCGAGATCAAAAATATTCATGGCAGCGGTTTCCTTTTGGAAGTGAATTCTTAACAGAACTTAAATGAAGCCGACTGAAAATGATTGCCGCAGATCGGGCGGTTAAAATTCACAAATAGCTGTTTTTTCAGGATTCCTCTTTTTATCTTTAGGATTCAAATTCGAAAAATATGGAGCAAAGTAAAACTGCCGTTGTTAAAAGTTGTGGCACATTAAAAGATCAACCACAATTAGCCGATTTTCAAAAATATGTTACCGCTTTGGAAGAGGAGCGGGGTTTTGCCACGCAAACCACAATCGACAAGTGCCTGTTGCTGGGTGAGGAGGTAGGCGAGTTGTTTAAAGCCGTCCGAAAATCGGAAGGATTGCTGGTCGATTCCAATTCCGATTTCTCCGAAATTGCTGATGAACTGGCAGATATTTTCATTTATTTGTGCGCCATTGCCAACCGGAAAGGAATCGATCTGGAAGCGGCTTTTCGCAGCAAAGAGGAAAAGAACAAACTGCGAAAATGGGTTCGCGTTTAATCAGAGTATAAATTCATCAAGGGCAGTTATTTTGCATACAAACGGGTTGCCCGGTGGCTTCTAAAACGCTTCCCCACAAGTTCCCTTCGAGGTTCACTTTTTTGCGTTCTTTTGTAGCCAGCGGAATAGGAAGCACAGTATAAGCTCCCTGCCAGTACCCGACTACAAAATCGGTTCTTCCGGCCATGGCGGCGTGCACCGCATTTTGTGCTAGCTGAAAACAAAATTTGCTGTCGTTTGCATTGGCCGGTGTGCTGCGCAAAATGTAGCTCGGGTCAATATATTTTAGTGAAAATGGTATATTGGACGCCTCGAATTCTTCACGGATTTTATCACGTATGTACAAACCGATGTCTTCGTAAACTTTATTCTCCAGTGTATTTTTGTTGTCTTTCCCAAAAAAGAACTGACCGGCGCCTTCGGCAACAACAATAACTGCGTGTTGCTTTTTCTGCAGCCTTCTTTTCAGAATAGTAAGAAAACCCTTTTCTCCATCCAGATCGAAATTCATTTCCGGTATCAGTACAAAATTTACATCGGGGCAGGCCAGAGCGGCATTGGCTGCGATAAATCCTGAATCGCGGCCCATGAGCTTTATAACTGCAATGCCGTTGTAAACTCCTTTTGCTTCGTAGTGGGCGTTTTGAATTACAGTCATTGCAATGGAAAAAGCCGTTTCGAAACCAAAAGAACGCTCGATCATGTTAATGTCGTTATCAATCGTTTTTGGAATACCGGCGATTGAAATCTTCAGATCCCGTTTCTTAATCTCCTGGGCAATTGCATGTGCTCCGCGCTGCGTACCATCGCCACCAATGGTAAAAAGGATGTTAATACTTAGGCGCTCAAGTGTGTCAACTATGGTTTCAACAGGTTGCTCTCCGCGCGACGATCCGAGCATTGTTCCACCTGCCTTGTGAATATCATCAACCACATCCGGATCAAGCTCGATGTATGGGAAATTGTACTCGGGAATAAAACCGGAGTAGCCATATTTTATGCCGTAAATTTTCTTTACTCCGTAACGTTCCCAGAGGTTGTTTACAAGTCCGCGTATTACATTGTTCAAACCGGGGCATAAGCCGCCACAGGTAACAATTGCAACGCGTGTTTTGGCCGGTTCGAAGTAAAGGTGTTCCCTGGGGCCGGCGCGCTCAAACGAAAGCGGTTCTTCGCCTTTTGCCAATTGTTCTTTTACTTTTGATACTGTATTATAGTAGAGTACACGTTCTTCATCGCGGGTAAAATCAAAAATCCCGTCTCCTTCAACCGTTGAAAGGTTCAGCGGCGATTTAACAGTGCATTTTCCCAATCTTTCAACATAAAATTCTTCAGCCATACCCATGTTTTTGTGGTTCCATTAAACCTTTCAAATTTAGCCATTATGGTTTAATAATACCTGCTGGTACAGAATAGATTTTGGTAATATGGAATTGTATTGAAAAAAAGGTGCAGAGGATTGCGGTGTTATAAAGAGGCAAGCCGATGAAGTTCTCTCCATCGGCTTGCTTCTTTTTACTCATATTCCTGCACAATCACGCCGGTTAAGCGCAATAAGGATGTTTGTGCGTTAATGAAATTATAAATCGCTTCCAGTTTGCCTTGTGCCGCACGCAGGTAAATTTCCTGTACATCGCGGAAGTTGAACGAGTTGATGGCACCCGCTTCAAACTTATCGCGCGAAATTTGCAGGTTCAGTTGGGCTGCTGCCAGGTTTTCGTCGGCAACCGTTAGTAACTCTTTACGCACCTGGTAAAATTCGAACAGATTGGCCAAACTGTTATCCAGATCGTGCTGCATGTCGGTGAGCTGAATTTCAGCGATGTCGCTGTCTATCTCTGCAATTTGCAATGCCCGCTTCCGGTTTCCGCCACTAAATAAATTCCAGCTGAGTGTGAGATTACCATAAAAATTGGCTGAGTTTGCCCAATCCATGTCCATGTCGCCAACTTTTGTTCCGGCACGTGATCCTGTCACTCCTCCTGTAAATCCTAAGGATGGAGAAAACGAACTTTTTGCCGAAGCAATTGCATTGTTGAGCAGGCGCTGATTGATGTACTGGTTTTGCAAACTCTTGTTGTTTTCAATCATTTGCGCCCTGAGATTTGCTAACGTATAATCCTCTGTAATGGCTTCAAAATCATCGGTGTATTCGTAATCTACAGCTTCTGTTTCGGCCATTAAATAAGCCAGATTACGTTTCGCGTTTTTGTAAGCTACTTCCTGCAAGAGGTAACTTGCCCGGTCGGCCAGGTAGGCATTTTGTGCCTGCAAAACATCGTATGTAACTGCCGATCCGTATTCTTTTTGTTGCTCCGCTTTCTGAAAACGATCTTGCGAAAGTGCCATTACTTCGTTATAAGTTGCCAGAATTTCTTTCTGTAACAAAACATCGTAATAGGCCAGAATCACTGATTGAATGGTCCCTTCAACCATAACTGCCGCATTGTTTTTCGACAGGTTCTCCAACTCCTCTAAACGGGTTTTGGTAATACTCACCGAAAAACCATCAAAAATAGTCCAGTTTACCGATGCTCCACCTGTTAATCCAATTGAGGTGGTATTATCGCCATCAACTACCCGAACTGAGTTGTTATCGCCCAGCGACAGATTGATGTAAGGGTAGCGGCCGGCTGTTCCCCAGTTGTTTTCAATTTCGGCAACGCGTTGGTTTTCTTTTGCAATAACAATGTCGTAGTTGTTTTCCAGCGCCTTGGTAATGGCGTTGGTAAGTGTAAGTGGCTGCTGGGCCTGCGCAAACAAACCCGAAGCCATTATTAATAATAGTGTTACTATCTTATTCATTGGTATCCTCCTCATCTTCTTCGTGATAAATGCTGTTATCGATTTTGCGTTGTGCATTTTGCCAGGCAATTTCTACGTGTTCGCGTTCAAAAGTTCTGCCGGTCCACTGTTCGCGTACAAATTTCCGGATATCGTTCAATACCAGTATTAGAGCCGGAAAGAACAAGAGAATAAACATGGTTCCGAAAGCCACTCCATATACCAGCGAAATGGCCATTGGAATAAGGAACTGCGCCTGGAAACTGGTTTCGAGAATAAGCGGATACAGACCGAAAGCAGTAGTAAGTGTCGTTAAAATAATAGGACGAAGCCGTGATTTTCCGGCCTCAACAATGGCGTCTTTTACTTTTAGTCCTTCCTCGACAAGCAGGTTGTATTTGGAAAGAAATACCACCGCATCGTTAACAATTACACCGGTAAGTGCCACAATTCCCCACAAGCTTAAAATCGAAAGCGGTTTGCCGTGAATACCGTGTCCCCAAACGGCGCCCAGTATCGAAATCGGGATCATAATAATGATGATCATCGGTTGCTCGAACGAACGGAAACTGATCATCAGAATAAAGATAATTGCCAGAAAAGCCATTGGGAAAAGGAAAGCCAGGTCGCTCATGTTTCGTTCACTTTCGCGCTGTTGTCCCTGGAATATTACTGAAATTCCCGGAAATAGCACCTTGAGTTCGGGAATTACTTCTGCTTTAATCAAATCCAGCGTTTCGGTAACCGAAGCATCCGGGTCAACCATGTCGGCATTTACCCTGATTTCGCGTTTTCCGTTAAAGCGGTTAATGTTTACCGGGCCACGTTTCATATCGTAATCAACCAGTTCCATCAGCGGGTATTCGCCTTGTGGCGTTTTTACCTTCATTTTTTCCAGCTGCCCGATGCGCTCGCGTCCTTCGGCGGGGTAACGTACCCAAATACGAAGTTCGTCGCGGCCAACCTGCAGGCGTTGTGCCTGTCCGCCATAAAATGCCTGGCGTACCTGGTTGGCAATGTAGGTTTCGTTTAAGCCAAGCATGTAGGCTTTAGGTTTTAGTTCCAAAAGAATTTCCTGTTTACCCAAGGCATTTGAATTAACCACATCTTTTAACTGCGGATATTGCAACAGCCTGTCCATGAGGTAATCACGTGCAGCTTCCAGTTCTTCGGTATTTCTCGACATCAACCCGACAGAAACCGGATCGCCAAAGCGGTTGCTGGCGCCAATGGTAAATTTCTCGGCTTCGGGCACATCTCCGATTTTCTGGTTTAAACGACGGATAATCTCATACGAACTGATTCCTGTTTCTTCCGAGTTTCGTGGCGATACATCAATATTTCCGCAATGCGCACCACTTTCGTCGCGGCTAAAAGCAGAACCCAAATTGATAATGCTGTTTTCGATAATAGGCAAGGAATCGTTGTAATCGGCCATCAATTCTTCGTTTACCACCCACACAATACTATCAAAACGCTCGAGGTATTGCATGGTTTGGCGTTCTCCTGAACCCGGTGTAAAAGCAATATTAATGTTGAAGGAATCGAACTCCATTCGCGGAAAGAAGGTTGTTTTAATCAGTTGTCCGCCAATTAATCCAAGAGTAATAACAATCATTGCCACCGGAATTCCGATTACAATATAGCGCCACTCCAAAACCAGTTTTACTACCCGGTCATAGGCATAATCGCGTAACCAGGTAAAAAAGCGTTCAGTATATTTTCGCAGGCCTTTTGCTTTTCTGTGTAATGTTTTTCGGTTTAAAACCTTTTCGTTACCAAGGTGTGCCGGAAGAACCAGAAAAGCCTCGATTAAGGAAATAAGCAAACTGGCAATTACGATTATTGCCATTTCGTACATCATTTCCATGCGACCGGTTATAAAAATAAGCGGCGAAAAAGCAACCACAGTTGTTAGTACCGATGACGTTACAGCGGGAATTACTTCCACAGTCCCGTCAACAGCAGCCCGCATGGGGCTTTTCCCCCGTTCGAAATGCTGGAAGATATTTTCCCCGATTACAATTCCGTCGTCAACCAGAATACCAATTACCAGGATCATTCCGAATAACGACATCATATTAATGGTAACGCCCATCAAATTCGCCACGATAAACATGCCCAGGAAAGAAGCCGGAATACCCCAGGCAACCCACAACGATAATCGGGTGCTGAGCATAATTCCGAGAATAAGAACCACCAGGATCAAACCCATTCCTCCGTTGCTGTAAAGCAGGTCGAGGCGCGATTTTAACAAGTCGAGATATGAACGGGAATAGATGAGTTTTACGCCGTGTGTTTCAGTGTTAAAGTCTTTTACATACTCCTGAATGTATTGGTCTATCTCGTCAAGGTCTTCCGTAATCAGTTTCATTACGTTGATGTTGATCAGCGGATTTCCCTTCTCAAGTGCTTTGTTGGGCACATCCGAGAATTTCATTTTTACTGTGGCAATATCGTTAATGCGAAGCACGCTTCCATCGGGGTTGGCACGTAAAATAATGTTGCCAATTTTATTCGGGTCGGCACTCCGCGAGCGCAAACGAATCAACAGCTCTTCATCTTTCGATCGTAGCTGCCCGCCCGATACATCGCGGTTGTTGTTGGTAATGGCGCTTTGCAAATCGTCGAATGTTAATCCGTAGCGCAGCAAATCTTCCTCGTCGGCTTCTACTGAAATTTCGAGGCTTGGAAAACCCGAAATGGTAACCTGGCTCATAATTCCCGATCCCAGGAAATCTTCTTCCACCTGCTGGGCGTACGATTTTAGTGTCATTAAATCAACGTCGCCGGTAACCAGCAAACGTGCGGCCGGCGATGTGGTTCGTGTTTTGGCCACAATGGGGCGTTCGGCAGCCGTTGGCAAGGCCGAAATTCCATCCACTGCATTTTTTACTTCAATAAGTGCTTCGTCGATATCGTATCCGGGCTGTATTTCAATACGGATGCTGGCACTGTTTTCGGCCGATACTGAATTGATCTCGTATATGCCGGGGATGGCTCTCACTGCTTCCTCAACACGCGAAGTAACCCCTTCTTCCATTTCAACCGGCGATGCACCGGGATAGGCTACACGAACAGTGATCATATGCGATTCGCGTTCGGGGAAGAAAGATTTCTTCATTGAAAGAAAACTTATGCTACCCACCACGATGAGGAAAAGCAGGATCAGGTTGGCGTAAAACGGAAATTTTACAAATAGTTCAACTATCTTCTTCATTGATCTGTCTCCTTTTTCTATTGAGGTTTAGTCTGGTTTCCGGGTTGTGGCTTGTTGGTGCCTTCTTCGCCCTGAATATTAACCGGAGTATTTTCTTTTACATTTATTAATGGTTCTGCAACTACTTTGCTTCCTTCAGGCAAACCATCAAAAATCAGTGTTGTTTCGTTGCGTTTTATCACGTTTATTTCGCGTTTTTTCAGTTCGCCATCAATTACAACATAAACCGTACTTGAGTTAAAAACTGCACCACGAGGAATTTCCATGGCATCGGCAATTTTTTGTCCGGGGAAAGTTACTTCGTAAACCTGTCCGGGAAGTACCTTGTCGGAGTAGGTTTGGTCAACCTGCACGAAAATGCTTAGCGACTGTGTTTCGGCTTCAACAAAATTTGATTTACGCACTACTTTGCCGGGAATTGACGAATTGTCGAGGTTGGAATGAATGAGCACTTTATCGCCGATTTTTATCCATTCGCTGTCTTCATTTGGCACCGGAACTTCAATCTCCACATGGTCGGTACGAATCATTCGTGCAATTTGCCCGCCGGTATTTACATACGATCCGGTTTCGTAATTTACCTGTGTAAATGTTCCATCGAAAGGCGCATAAAGTGTATGGCGTTTTAATTTTTTCTCGTCTTGTTTAATGCTGTAATATTCGGTTAACACTCCGCGGCTGGCTAAAAATACTTTTAGTTTTTCGTCTTTTACAACCGGCATTTCAGTCAGGTCGTTATCCAAATCGATGGCTCTGAAAAATGTTTCGAAAGCATTTAGTTGTTTTGGGAAATCAACTTTCAGGTCGGGTAATAACGATGTTATTGTTGTTAAAAGCTGAGCTTTACGGGCTTTTAAGGCAAGTTCTACTTCATCTTTGTAAATTTCGGCAAGCAACTGGCCTTTTTTAAACGATGTGCCTTTGCGCAGCACAACTGCTCCCGGCTCAATTTTTCCCGATGCTTCGGCAACCAGCAATACTTCGCTGCCCGATACGGCTCGTCCGCCGGGGAGTGAAAGAGGGGAAGTAATTTCTGAATAGTTAACTGTTTCCACTTTTACCGATCGTTTCATATCAACATCGGGTCGTTTGGTTTGCTCCGGTTTCATTGAGACGAATAGTTCTGATAATGCTGCGGCTCCTCCTAACAAAACAATAAGGGCAACAACGATAAACGTAGTTTTTCTCCAACTCATGGCTATTTCTTTTATTTGAATTTTTTAATCAACATAGGTTTAGTGTCGAGTGCAAAAATCACTAATTTTTTAATGTAACAAATTTTATTTTGTAAAAACGACACATTAATCGCTTATAATTAACCTCTACTGTCGCCAAACAAGTAATTACAAAGACCTTTTAGTTTGAGCTTGGTTTAATTTGAAATGTAACTTTTTTATATGAACAAAACACCAAAAAATATAAGATGTTTAACACGAGTAATTTCCGAGTGTTTAAAACTCTACTGCGCAGTGTGAAAATGGGGGTTATGGCTTTTGAAAAGTAGTCGGTTATGTGCGAATTTGAATTGCAAAAGGGGAGTGAATTAGCCCTGCGTACGAACAAGCCGTTAGCTCATTTCCCGGAAAAATCCACACGTCATTTTTTCGGGCAAGGCATTTATTAATCAGGGCAAAGTAAAACCTAAGTGATAAAATATAGGTTTTTGCTTAAAAGAAATGCTAACTTTGCAGGCTTGTTTGCGGGAAGCAGAAAAAACAGATGCAAATACTTGAATTTGATACGGTTGTAATAGGGAGCGGGCTGGCAGGATTGTCGGCTGCTTATCACTCTTCAAAATACGGACGCGTTGCGATAGTAACCAAATCGCAGCTTGATGTAAGTAACTCATATTATGCGCAGGGCGGAATTGCGGCGGCTATTGCCGACGAGGATTCGCCTGAACAACATGCACACGACACTTTGGTTACCGGGCGCGGCATTTGCGATCATGATGCGGTAGACGTTTTGGTTAACGAAGGAAGGGAACGTGTACACGAATTAATCGATTTGGGAATGCAATTCGATAAGGAAAATGGCGAATTTGTACTCGGCCTGGAAGGCGGACATACGAAACGCCGTATATTGCATGCCGGCGGCGATGCTACCGGAAAAGAGTTGACTTTGTTTAAACTGCGTCTTATCCGGGAGAATAAAAATGTTGAAGCATTCGAATATGTGGTGGCAGTAAAATTGCTGAAGCACCACAATGCAATCGTCGGGCTTCAGGCCTACGATTTTAAAACCAACGAAAATATCCTGTTCAAAACAAAAGCTGTAATTGTAGCAACAGGTGGCTTGTCGCGGGTTTTTGCGCGCTCAACAAATCCGCATACGGCAACCGGCGATGGAATTGCGTTGGCGTATGATGCCGGTGCCCGATTGGCCGACCTCGAGTTTGTTCAGTTTCATCCATCGGCATTGTGCCTGCCGGGCAAGGAAGCGTACCTGATTAGCGAGGCAGTTCGTGGCGAAGGAGCATGGTTGTTGAATTCGAAGGGCGAACGTTTTATGAAAGACATTCACCCGCTGGCCGAGCTGGCACCGCGCGATGTGGTGGCCTACAGTATTTTTAGGCAAATTCAAAAATCGGATGTCGAGCGTATCTATTTGTCGTTAAAACATTTGGATAAGGAAAAGATCAGAAACCGCTTTAAGAATATCGACAGGCATTTACGGGAATTTGGTTTCGATTTAACCGAAGATAATTTGCCCATTGCACCGGCAGCGCACTATATGGTTGGCGGAATTCGGACCAACCTCGATGCTGAAACAAATATTTCGGGGCTTTTTGTTTGCGGCGAAGCCGCATCAACCGGAGTGATGGGAGCCAATCGCTTGGCAAGTAATTCCTTGCTCGAGTGTTTGGTTTTCGGAAAACGTGCCAGCGAAAAAGCGGCAAAACTGGTTGCCTCGGAGCATTTAGTTGAAAAACCCGAGCCAATTACCTTGGATGCCGGTAACGAGCAGCTCTTTCTGACCTATCAGCACGAAGTGGCACAAATTATGTCGAAAAAACTGGGAATTGTCAGAAACCGGGAAGACCTGGAAGCTGCACTCAGCCGCCTCTCTGAAATTGTTTCAGAATTCGACAAGGATCAAAACGAATATAATTTAATTAAGATCAGGAATATGTCGCTCATTAGTAAGCTTATTGCGCAATCGGCATTGATTCGCGAAGAGAGCCGCGGTGGGCACATCCGGGAAGATTTTCAGAAGGAGAACCCTGATTTTAAAACACATATTATTCAACAAAAAAACAAAAACATTGAGTTTGAACCCATAAGAAAGTAAAGCTATGATGGATGCGAAAACATTAAAATCGGCCGAGGTTCTGTTCGACATGGCCTATGCCGAAGATATTGGCGATGGAGACATTACTACAAACAACCTGATTGACAGTAACGTTGTTAAAACGGCGCAGTTTGTAGCTAAGGAAGAAGGAGTTGTTGCCGGTTTGGAGGTGGCAGAAATGGTTTTCAGAAAATTTGACCAGGAACTGGAGTGGACAGTATTTATGCCCGACGGAACCCATGTGGTGCCCGGCGATGTAATTGCCGAGTTTAAAGGGAACTATCGTGCTTTGTTAACCGGAGAAAGAAAAGCGCTGAACTTTTTGCAACGCTTATCGGGTATTGCAAGTTATGCCAACCTTTGCATGAAAGAAATTGAGGGTACAAAAGTTGAGATTCTGGATACCCGAAAAACCTTACCCGGATACCGCTACCTCGATAAGTATGCGGTTAGAATGGGAGGCGCTTCGAATCACCGTTTTGGATTGTACGATATGGTGATGATTAAAGACAACCACATTCAGGTTGCAGGAAGCATTACAAAGGCTGTTGAAGCCATTCGTAAAAAAATCCCAAAAAGTATTAAGATCGAAGTGGAAACCACTACCATCGACCAGGTTAAAGAAGCATTGGCTGCCGATGTGGATATTATCATGCTCGACAATATGCGCTCGACGATGATGAAAGAGTGTGTGGATATTATCGATCGTCGTGCAAAAATTGAAGCATCGGGGAATATGACCATCAAACGTATTCGCAAAGTAGCGCAAACTGGCGTTGATTATATTTCGATTGGAGCACTAACACATTCGGTAAAAGCACTCGACATTAGTCAGCGTATAATTGATTAATGAATCTGGTAATAGATATAGGCAATACCCGGACAAAGTATTCGGTTTGTGCGAAAAACGAGGTGGTGAAAACGGAATCGGTTGATGCCTTTACGCCTGCGTTAATCGCTACCTTAAAACAAGAATACAAGGGCTTGGATCGTGCAATTCTTTCGTCGGTAAAAGATTATCCCGAGGAATTAAAAGTTGCCCTGGCCGAACAGTTCAAGCTATTTATTGAACTGAACGCCACCACACCTTTGCCTGTAGAAAACTGTTACGAGACGAAAGAAACATTGGGAAAAGACCGCATTGCGGCAATTGTAGGAGCTTTTGAGCTGTATCCCGAAACAAATGTTTTGGTTATTGATGCCGGAACAGCAATTACCTACGATTTGTTAACTGCCGATGGTAAATACCTGGGCGGAAATATATCACCTGGTTTGGAAATGCGCTTTAAGGCACTAAACCAGTTTACAGGAAAACTTCCTAAAGTTGAAAGGGGAGTCGTTAACGAACTAATTGGAAAAACAACCGAGCAGGCAATTAGAGCCGGTGTACAACACGGTATCGTGTTCGAAGTAGATCATGCAATTACCTCATTTAAGGAAAATTATAATAATTTAAAAGTTATTATGACCGGGGGCGATGCCGAATTTTTTGATAACAAATTAAAAAATTCTTTCTTTGTACACTTTAATTTAACCAGCATTGGTTTAAACCGCATTTTACAACATAATGGGGAGACTAAATAGAGTAAGTTTTTTGATTGCCGGGTTATTATTTATCCCGGCTGTATTGTTTGCACAATTTAATAATAACACCACATCGCCATATTCGCGTTATGGCCTTGGCGATTTGCAACCCTATTCGCTCGGCCGTTCGTCGGCCATGGGAGGTGCAAGCCTTGCAAGCAGATACAACATGCAAATAAATGCGGCCAACCCCGCCAGTTATACATCGCTCGATTCGCTTAACTTTATTTTCGAGTTTGGTTTGGAAGGCAAATTTGCCAATAACAAAACCGAAAGTACAAGCATGAAAACCAGCGATGTAAACTTCAAGTATTTTGCCATGAGCTTCAGATTAAACAACTGGGCGGCAACAAGCTTAAGTTTAACACCCTATTCCGATGTAGGTTATTCTGTAACATCTATCGCCGACATTGAAAATGTTGGAACCGTTTACAACTCGTATTACGGTGCCGGAACCATATCGAATGCCCGGTGGGGAATTGCCATCGAGCCCATTAAAAATGTATCGGTTGGTGCGAACTTGAATTACCGTTTCGGAACATTAAACCGAAATACGGAAGTAACCTTTGCCGATCCAACATTTTATAATGTACAGCGGTATTCAACAGTTCGTATTCGCGACTTCGGGTTGGATTTGGGTGTACAGGCAACCCTGCCAATGAAAAATGATAAAAGTTTAACATTTGGATTGGTGTTTGCCAATAAACCCGAATATACCGACTTTGTATCCGATATTATTCAAAAGAACCTGTCGTACGGAGGTGCAATTGATCAGGATACTTTGAATTACCGCGAGGAAGAAAAAGGGACTATGACTTTCCCGATGATGCTGGGCGGAGGACTGTCGCTGACAAAAGAAAATGTGTATGAGATAAATGTGGATTATTACCACGAAGGATGGGCCAACGCCGATTTTTTAGGAGGCAAAAGTAATTTCTTGACAGATTTGAATAAATTTGCGATTGGGGCTGAGTGGGTTCCGGATAAGTTTTCGATCAGAAGTTTTATTAACCGTGTGGCCTATCGCGCAGGTTTTAAATACGAACAAACTTACCATACCTTTGCCGGACAACATATAAACGACTTTGGCATAAGTTTTGGAGTGGGATTACCACTGTATCGCTCTAACTCAACACTTAATGTAAGTGCCGAGTTTGGGCAAAGAGGGACAAAAGAATATAATTTAGTACTTGAAAAATATGCCAAAGTTAATGTAAGTGTAAGCCTGCATGATTTGTGGTTTATGCAACGAAAAATTGACTAGCATTAAAAAAAGAAAAAACAAATAAAACTCATTATGAAAGCTATTTTACGCATATCTCTTTTAATCGCGGCAGTTGTAATGGTCGGTATTACAACGGCACAGGCGCAAAGAGTTATTAAAGGAACTGTTTATATCGATGGAGAACCAGCAGCTGGAATTACAGTTGAAGCCCATAAAGGTGGCGAAATGATGACCAGTTTTGATGGAAAGTATGAAGTTGAAGCTGATGAAAAATCAAAATACATCAGGTTTACATTTATCGATGAATCAAAAAAATTAGACCTCGAAGGCAAATCGGGCGATGTGTTTGATTTTGCATTTAGTGGAAGTCTTCCATCAGAAGGTGGTGATGTAGAAGAAGAAAGTGGAGACGTTAATCTGAGCACTTTGGATGAACTGATGAAAGCACAGGATAAAGACTTCTTAAATGAGCTTTCGTTATACACCGAATTTTACAAACAACAGGATTATAAATCAGCAATTCCTCACTGGCAAAAACTGTATAACAAGTATCCTAAATCTACCATGAACCTGTACATTCACGGTTCTAAGATTTATGAATACCAGATTGAAAATGCCAAAACTGATGCTGAGCGCGACAAGTACATTGATTTGTACATGAAATTGTACGACAAACGAATGAAGCACTTTGGCGATCGTGGTAATGTGTTAGGTCGTAAAGGTACATCGTGGTTAAAATTCAAATTAGACCAGAACAGAGACAAAGCACCTGAAGGCGAAGCTTTAAAAGCAATTCATAAGTCGGCTTACGAGTGGTTGTCAGAATCGGTTAAGCTGCAAGGCGACCAAACTGAACCACCTGTTCTTTTATTGTATATGCAAACAACTGTGGCACTGTTTAAATTGGGCGAGCTTCCAAAAGAGCAGGTTGTGAAGAATTACGAAGAAGCAACTTCTTTGGCTAATGCCATTGTTGAGGCCAACGAAGATGCTGATAAAGTAAAACTGACACAGGAAACCGTTATTCCTTATATCGAAAATATTTTCGGAAAATCGGGTGCTGCCGATTGCGAAGCTTTGGTAAATATTTACGAACCTCAGTACCGCGAAAATTCAAACGATGCTGACTTTATTAAATCGATGTTACGTCGCTTAGGCAGGGCCAACTGTACCGAAACTGAACTTTTTGGCATCGCAACCGAGCGTTTGTACGAACTTGATCCTTCAGCAGAAGCAGCCTTTAACATGGCGCGTCGTTTCCTGAAAAAGGACGATGTTGATAAAGCTCGTGAATACTACCAAATGGCTATTGATCAGGAAACTGACGATAAATTAAAAGCCACTTACCATTACGAGCGCGGCTTGGTACGTTTCTCTAAAGATGGTAATTATGCCGGAGCGCGTAACGATGCCAGAATTGCACTACAATTGGATCCTGATTTATGCGATGCAAACATGTTGATTGGAAATATCTATGTTGCCGCTTCACAAAAATTCCAGGGTTCTGCCATTGAAAAATCAGCAGTGTTCTGGTTAGCATGCGACTATTTCGCAAAAGCGCGTCGTGGCGAAGACTGTGCAATTGATGCAGCAGAAAACCTTAGAAAATACAAAGCTTATTTCCCGAATAAGGAAGAAGCATTTATGGAAGGACTACAGGAAGGTTCTACCTATCACGTAGGAGGTTGGATTAATGAAAACACAAAAGTTCGCTTCTAAAATAGTACAACTGATAAAGATGTCTCGTATTGCAGTTCCCGTGTTGGGAACTGCAATACTTTTCTTTGCGTGTAAGAAAAACGACATTGAAAAAATTAAAGCTTTTAGTTCCCCCGAAAATTTGCCGGTTTTAGAGGCAACAAATTTCGAGACACTCAATACCGATTCCGGTACAGTTCGCTTTTCACTAAAAGCCCCAAAATTACTTCGCTTCGAAAACGACGGCCAAATATATCACGAGTTCCCCGAAGGGTTGTTACTGATTGAGTACGACGAAAACCATAAAATAACTTCCAGTATTAAGGCCGATTATGCGAAGGAATTTATTAAGGAAGAAAAGTGGGAGGCCAAAAATAATGTGGTAGTTACCAACGAAAAAGGCGATTCGCTAAAAACCGAACACCTGATTTGGGACGAAAAGCATGAAACGATCTTTACCGAAGAATATGTGAAGATTATAAGTGCCGACAAAATTATTACCGGAACAGGATTAACATCCGACCAAAGCATGCAAAACTGGAAGATTACCAATCCGAAAGGTGTTATTTATGTGGCGGTAGATAATAAAAACCAAGCTCAACAACCCGATAACACTATTGAACGCCCCCAGGCCGAAGTTAACGATCCGGTTATTTCGGAAACACCACCCAAAAAAGCTGTAAACTTTAACTAACTATTTATGAACCCGTATTTGCTGATTCTGATTACGATCATTCTCTCAGCCTTTTTTTCAGGTATGGAGATTGCTTTTGTTTCAGCAAATAAACTGCGCCTCGAGTTGGATAAACAATCCGACCCGTTCAGCTCCAAACTATTGAAGTTTTTAACCCATAATGGCGGCCAGTACATTGCCACCATGTTGGTTGGCAACAACATTGCGTTGGTTGTTTACGGTATTGCTTTTGCCGCAGTGTTAGAGCCCGTTTTGATAAGTTCTATCCAGTCGGAGTCGGTGGTTTTATTACTGCAAACCATAATCTCAACATTTGTAATTTTACTTTTTGCCGAGTTTTTACCCAAAACATTATTTCGCATTTTTCCCAACACCCTGTTAAATGTTTTTGCTTTGCCACTGGCCTTTTTTTATGTGGTGTTTTTTCCGGTAACACGTTTTTCGATGGGCATTACCAACTTTTTGCTGCGAAATCTTTTTAATACCGAGCCCGGCAACGAAGACAAAAATAAAGTATTCCGCAGGATTGATCTCGATGAGTTTATAAATGAAAACGACCGTACACATACCGAGCATAAAGAATTGGTTGAGACCGAGATTAAGCTGTTTAAAAATGCACTCGATTTCTCGAAAGTAAAGTTACGCGATGTAATGATTCCGCGTACCGAAATTGAAATGATGGAAACGGGTGCATCGATAAGCGATTTGCGGCAAAAATTTGTTGAAACCGGATATTCAAGAATCCTGATTTATAGCGAAAGTATCGACAATATAATTGGGTATGTTCACTCATCAATGTTGTTTAAAAATCCGCAAACCATCGATCCGTTTATTAAAAATGTATTGATTGTTCCCGAAACCATGCCTGCAAATAAACTGCTGAGCACTTTTATTCAGGAGCACCGCAGCATAGCTATTGTGGTTGACGAATTTGGTGGAACAGCAGGAATGGTAACCAGCGAAGATATTCTGGAAGAAATATTTGGTGAAATTGAAGACGAACACGACGTTAAAGACATTATTGAAAAGAAGATAAGCGAAACGGAGTTTATTTTTTCAGCACGAGCCGAGATTGATATGCTGAATGAAAAGTATTACCTCGAACTACCCGAAAACGAAGACTTTGAAACACTTGCCGGATTTATTCTTTACAACTACGAAAGTATTCCGAAGGTGAACTCAGTTATAAAAATCGAAAAATTCCAATTTAAAATCCTTAAGGCCACCAATACTAAAATCGAATTGGTAAAACTCAAACTTCTAACTGATTGATTTTACAAACAGGAACGAGGGTAAGGTGCTGGAAATGTGGTAATTCTCAACTCGTTTCGGGCATTGGTAAAAAATATTCGATATTGGAGGTAAAACAGTTAAAATTATTATCTTCGTAGCTCGAAAAATTCAAACGATTTTAGACAAAAAATAACTGTAAATCAATGGCAACGTTACAAAACATTAGAACGAAAGCAGGATTGTTAGTAGCAATTGTAATCGGTTTATCATTGGCAGCGTTCATCCTTGGCGATTTGTTACAAGGAGGTTCGTCGATGTTTCAGAGAAACCGCTTAGAAGTTGGAGTAATTGATGGTGAATCAATTCAATATCCTGAGTTTCAGCAAGAGGTAGAAGAACTGGGGGAGATATTCAAACAAAATTATGGGCAAAATCAGTTAGATGATAATACCTGGGCACAAGTTCGTGAGCAGGCCTGGCAACGCAAAATTGCCGAGATCGTAATGGGTAAAGCCTACAAAGACCTTGGAATTGAAGTTAGCTCAGAAGAGTTATTCGATATGCTGCAGGGGGCAAATCCTCATCAAATTGTTCGTCAGCTATTCAGCAATCCTGAAACCGGTCAGTTTGATCGAACCGCGGTAGTTCGTTTTTTAAAAAACCTGGAAACCGGAATGGTTGCAGCCGATCAGCGTGCCTATTGGTTAAACATCGAGCAACAAATTGTTGAAGAACGTACACAAGGCAAATACACCAACATGGTAGCCAAAGGTATGTATGTTACCAGCGAGCAGGCTGAAGCAAGCGCCACTGCCGGAAACAAATCGGTTAATTTCGATTACATTGCTCTGCCACACAGTACTGTTGCCGACGAAGATGTTGCCGTTACTGAATCGGACCTGAAAGAGTATTACAACGCTCATAAAGAAGATTACGAATCGGAAGCCAGCAGAAGAATTGAATACATTGCTTACCCGGTAGAACCATCGGAAAAAGACTTTGCTGATGCGGAAGCGTGGATCACAGATATTAAAGCCGACTTCGAAGAAACTGATAACACTATTCAGTTTGTTGACACCAACTCGGACATTAGTTTTAACGATGCCTGGGACAAAAAAGACGACCTGCCGGAAGCCGTTGGTAACTGGATTTTTGATGAAGGTGCTGAAGTTGGCTCAGTGTACGGTCCGTACAAAGACGGTGAATCATTCACTTTGGTAAAATTGTACAAATCGGAAATGATGCCCGACTCGGTTGAGGCACGTCATATTTTGTTGCAGGTAACCAATCAGGCCGAAGCGATTCTTGCACAGCAACTGGCCGACAGCCTGAAAACAATGATTGACAACGGAGCTGATTTCGCCGAACTGGCGCGTACCAATTCAGATGACCAGGGCTCTGCAATAAACGGTGGAGATTTAGGTTGGTTCCAGCGTGGACAAATGGTGAAACCTTTCGAAAATGCAGCATTTAATAACACAACGGATAGTGTAACAATGATTGCAACACAATTCGGAATTCACCTGGTTCAAACTACCAAACGTGGAAAACTTACACGTCAGGTGCAGGTGGCTTATCTTACACGCAATGTTGTGCCAAGTACAAAAACGTATCAAAATGTATATGCAAAAGCAAGCCAGTTTGTAGGTGAAAATCCAACTGCCGAAGCATTTAATGCTGCCGTAACCGAGCAAGGTCTTACAAAACGGGTAGCAAATGTTAGCGAAAATCAACGTACTATTGTTGGTTTGGAAGACGCTCGTCCGTTAGTTAGAGCTGCCTACGAAGCTGAGGTTGACGATATTTTGACTAACAATCAGGATTCGCGAATTTTCGAGCTGGGCGACAACTTTGTAATTGCCATTTTAGCAAACAAAACTGAAAAAGGAATTGCTCCTTTCGAAAACGTAAAAGCACGAGTTGAGCTGGCAGTTACAAAAGAGAAAAAAGCTGAATTGCTGGTAGAAAAAGCAGAAGCTGCCCTAAACGACAATGCCGATTTGGCCGGAGCTGCTGCAGCTCTTGATACCGAGGTTCAAACAGCAAACGCAATTAATTTTAACTCGTTCTCGGTTCCCGGAATTGGATTGGAACCTGCCGTAATTGGTACAGTTGGAGCGCTTGAGGTTGACGAAGTATCGGCACCAATTGCAGGAAATAACGGTGTTTACATTGTAATGCCAACTGCTGTAAACGAAGGAGCCGGTGTTGATGTAGCGGCCGAAAAAATGCGTTTGGCACAAACAAACACTTACCGGGTTGGTTCGGCTGTATTTAATGTATTCCGCAACTCGGTTGAAATTGAAGACAAAAGAGCGAAATTCTATTAGTAGAAAAACGCACAAAGATAGTAAAAGCCGTTCCTTTTTTAGGAGCGGCTTTTTTTCTGAAAATCACTTTGGTGAAAACATAAAAGTTCACGCAGAGTAGATCACTAAGTTTTCGCAAAGCACGCAAAACAGATTCTATACCTTTGCGAATTTTGCGCTTCTTCTTTTCTTTGCGTGAAACAATATTGATGTACTTCCATCACTGTTGATGATTCTTCGGAATCATGAATGTTCTTTATATTTTGTGCGCAAAACAACAATCCTGGCGGTTGAGCTTTATATTTTGCATGTAAAATGTTGATCCTAACGGTTCAGATGCTTGTTTTGTCGGAAAAATATCAATCCTGATGATTTTTTTCCTCGTTTTGTGCGCAAAACAACAATCCTGGCGGTTGAGGTTTATATTTTGTGCGTAAAATGCTGATCCTGACCGTTCAGATGCTTGTTTTGTCGGAAAAATATCAATCCTGATGATTTTTTTCTTCGATTTGTACGCAAAACAAACCTTCTTACGTTTTTTATTCGCATGCCGCGCAGCCCATAAAGTATAGCTTAATAGATTTTACCAGCTAGCTGCCTGAAACATAAAAAATAAGTTTAGTGTTTAAAACACAAAAGCCCTAAAATTTGTGAATACGCACCTTGAAAAACGTTAAAAAGCAATAATGATAAGTGGTTTACAGGCCATATAAGGTGTATAACAATGCTTTTTTTAACGGTATAAGGGAAATAACATTATCTGCTAATGTTATACAGTAGTGTGTTGGATATTGAAATGCCTTTACAAAAAGAGTAAAATTTGTAAATAATTAGTTATGCAATTCATCAATCGATTTTTCAAAAAGGATTCCTCCTTTATACATTCCTTTGAGGACAGGATGAATTTCTTTACCAAGTTCTGTTAAGCTGTATTCAACGCGTGGAGGAACTTCAGGAAAAACAGTCCGATTTATTAATCCATCCGATTCTAACTCTTTCAGCTGTTTCGTCAGCATTCGTTCACTAATATCAGGTAAGAGTTTAACCAATTCGCTATACCTTTTATCTCCTTGAAAAAGGTGTAAAATGATGGTTCCTTTTCGTTTTCCTTTAACTACATTTATAAATGTGTCAATCGGGCAATAACTTTTTTCCATTTTTTTTCTTCCCTCAAAGTCTTTAAAATACTAAAAACAGAAATAAATGTTCGTTGGCCAACCAAAGGTAAGTTCTTGGATGGCAAAATATTTATCCTGAAGTTTGTACAAAATAAGAAAAATTAAAAGACAAAAGATGGTACAGAATAGTTCAACATTTAAGGCATTCCGAATTGAAGAGATTGATGGGATTTATCAGGGGTCTGTTCAAGAAATGGATTTTGGCACATTAAACAATAACGAGGTTTTGGTAAAAGTGCACTACAGCTCATTGAATTATAAAGATGCCTTATCAGCTTCGGGAAATAAAGGAGTAACAAGAAATTATCCGCACACACCAGGTATTGACGCCGTTGGGATAATTGAAAAATCGAACAGTGATTTATATGCTGTTGGAGAAAAAGTAATTGTAACCAGTTACGATTTAGGCATGAATACCGATGGTGGATTTGCAGAGTATATTCAGGTTCCGGCAGAATGGGCCGTAAAATTGCCCGAAAATATAACGATGAAAGAGGCAATGATATATGGTACTGCAGGGTTAACAGCAGGAATGTCTGTTTTACGGCTTACGGAATTGATAAAACCTGAGGATGGAAAAATTGCGGTTTCTGGTGCAACAGGTGGAGTTGGCGCATTGAGTGTTTCCATTTTAAGTAAATTGGGTTATTCGGTAGTTGCAATAACAGGGAAGGAAACAGAATGGGACTATTTAATGAATCTTGGTGCTGAAGAAGTGCTACTGCGTAGCGAGGTTGAAAATTTTGCTAAAAAGCCATTATTAAAACCTTTGTTTGCCGACGCCATTGATACAGTTGGAGGTGTAATACTTGAAAATATAATTAAATCGACAAATGCCATAGGTGTTGTAACTTGCTGCGGAAATGTTGCATCTCCAAAACTTGATTTGACCGTTTTTCCCTTTATCCTGAGAGGGGTTACACTCATTGGAATAGATTCTCAAAACTATCCAATGAAATACAGAAAAATAGTGTGGAATAAGTTATCACAAGAGTGGAACCCAAAACAGTTAAATCACACTTGCAATGAAATAAAATTGAAGGATGTAGGGCAAAAAATTGAATTAATGCTTCAGGGAAAATTAAAAGGAAGAACTGTAGTGACTTTGGTTGAATAAATATACAACAGAACACCCGGTATAAAGCATAAGTGTTTTATACCGGGTGTTCAAATTTTTTGCCACCAACTAAGTTCGGTGTAACTGGGCAGGAAAGTAGTCTGCATTCCCCAACAATTTCATATCGCCACCGTTGAATACAGAAAAGGAAGCCCAATCTATGTCCACGTATTCCATTTGGCAATAATAATTGGTAGCCAAAGTGGCATTCAACAGAATTGCCGTTTAAAGCTTTTGCTTTCCTGATTACTATTTTTATATTTACCCCGGCAGCTATTAAACGGTTTTAAAAACCGAAAAAAATAAAGCTAAAACAACGCATAAAAACCCGGAAACTACATGACCGAATTTACAAGATCGATACTGTTATTACTGGTTTTATTAAATCCGTTTTTGGTAATTGTTTATTTAATCGACATTGTTCAGAAGCTCGATAATACACAGTTTCGGCGCGTATTAATTCGCGCCGGGCTTATTTCGTGTGTTGCCTTTTGTAGTTTTGCCGTGTTGGGCGATCGGATTTTCTCCGATGTATTTCAAATTCGTTTTGCTTCGTTTCAGTTGTTTGGTGGTATTGTTTTCCTGCTTATTGGCCTGCAGTTTGTTTTTCGGGGGCCAACCGCTATTGAAATATTGCGCGGCGAATCGAAACACATTGCCGGAGCCATTGCCATGCCGGTTTTAATTGGCCCGGGAACCATTAGTGCCAGTGTGGTAATAGGTAAGCGTAACGATATTCTTATGTCGTGCGCATCTATTGTTGTGGCGGTTATGCTGTGTATCCTGGTTTTGCTGTTTTTAAAATTTTTGCACGATGTAATTCGCGAAAAGCGGGAAGAATTAATTGAGCGCTACTTCGATTTGGCCGGGCGTATTACCGCGCTGTTTGTAGGTTCTGTAGCCATTGAGATGATTATGGCAGGGGTGAAAACATGGCTCAATCTTCACTGGAGCTAATTTCAGCAAATCTCAACCAGGCGTATATCAAAACTCAACACTGCGTTTGGTGGAATTTTATTTCCTGTACCTTTTCGTCCCCATGCCAGTTCGGCAGGAACCCAGAATTTATAACGGCTGCCTAAGCTCATCATAGGCAAACCTTCCTGCAACCCTTCAATAAGTTCTTCTATTTTAACTTCGTCGGGCTGGTTTTGGCGGTAAGTATCTTCCAGTATTTTACCATCGAGCAGTAAAGCGCGCTGGTGAATTTTAACCGTATCGAAAAGACCCGGTTTTGGCCCCTGTTTTTCTTCCACAATTAAATATTGCAAACCACTGTTGGTTTCTAAAACACCGGTTTTCTGTTTGTTGTTCTGCAAAAAATCTTCACCCGATTTTCGGTTGTTTCCTGCCGATCCTTTACTTCGTGATTTTTTCTCTCTGCGCGCCATGTTTCTCTGTCACTATTAAGAAGTATTACAAAGTAAGTGAAAATCAGCAAGTAAGTTTTAAATATTACAGTTGAAATTTTATATTTGAGCTGCTGTTAATATAGATTTACTATTTAAACCAACTTGAACCTGATAAGGAGGACTAAAATAATGCTGCGCTTTCTCACTATTTTTACACTTCTGTTTTGTTTTGCATTCATTAATGTTCGGGCTGCAGAAAAGCCCGAAAAAGATGTGCGTATAAAAAGCCGTGGATCGTTGTCGTACAACAAGCGCGAGGCCAAAATTAAAGTTTATATCGAAGGTGTTCGGCTTGATATGGATTACATGCGCCGCAATATGCGTTTTGCCGATTTTGTAAACGATCCGGCCGTTGCCGATGTGCATATTATAATAAATAACCGGGTGAGCGGCTCGGGCGGAATGGTGTATTCGTTGATGTACAACAACCTTACATTCGAGAATTTTAGCGATTTTACCATTACATGCACCACACTTGCCGATGATACAAACGAAGAGGAACGCCAAAAACTGAAAGACGCACTTTCGTTGGGCTTAATGCCTTTTGTAAACCAGACAAAAGCTTCCGATCAGTTAAGTTTCCGCTACCGGGGCGACGTTGAACCGGGGCAAGTGGAAATCGTTGAAGATCCCTGGCGCAACTGGACATTCAGAGCTGATGTTAGTGGCCGTGTGAACCTGGAAGAAAGTAAAAAGAATTATAACTATTCGTTTTATGGCCGTGCCGATAAGGTTACCGAAGATATTCGGATAAGAAACAACGCACGTCGCTCGGTAAATACACAGAAATACACCACCGAAGGAGAAGAGTACCGCTCGGATAATACATCAACATATGCCTCGTCGAGTACCGTAAAAAGTTTATCATCGCGTTGGTCAACAGGTTTATTCGGTAGTTTCTATAACAGCAATTACCGCAACACGAAATACTCAGTGTCGGTTAAGCCGGCAGTAGAATATAATATTTTCCCATGGGATGTGTCGGACCGAAAGGTGTTTACCATCGCCTATTATATTGGCCCCGAGTGGATGAAATATTACGAGGAATCGATATATGACAAAATGGAAGAAAGCCTTTGGGAGCAGTCGTTACGGTTGGATTTGCAGATTGTGCAAACCTGGGGCGAAGTAAAAGCGGGGCTTAATGCTACGAACTATATGCACGACTGGACCAAAAACCGGATTACTTTTGATACCGATTTATCGGTTCGTATTATTCGCGGACTTTCGGTTCGTATGGGTTTTACCGTAGAGAATGTTCACGACCAGATTTACTTGCCTAAAGGTGAAATTTCTCTGGAAGATGTTTTGCTGAATAAGGTTCAGTTACCTTCGTCTTTCGAGGTTGGAGCCAATGTTGGAATTCGCGTGCAGTTCGGTTCAATTTATAATAATATTGTGAATAACAGGATGTAAAGTTAGCTGCAAGCCGCTGGTTTTTTAGTGTCAATCTGCATTCAATCTGCATCAACCTTTTATCAATCTTTCTTAACAGTTGCGATAACAACCACCCGTGTTGCCATCTGAAAACCATGTTGTTTTAAGGCATTTTCAATTTCCGGAATTTGCTTTTTCATCGCGTGGTATTCGGGCTTGTCTTTAATCTGGTTGAGCATTTCTGTTAACTTTTCTTTTCGCTCAGCAGTTTCATCGGGAGTTGGTTCTACACGATCTTTTTCCTGATTAAAGGCTGTGCAAATTTCCAATCCGGCTTTTTCAACCTGCTCCAGAATTTCGGCGCGGGTGAAGGTTTCGTTATGGCAAACACCATTTAAGCGATCAATCGTACTTCTGAAATGATGCATACTTTTGTGTACTTCCTGTGCAGGATTCAGGTTGTTGCTAAACAGTTCGTTTACAACAAGCCAGCCACCGGGTTTTACCACGCGTTTCATTTCGTTGAAAGTTTGCTGAACATCAGGCAGGTGGTGCATGGCCATCGAAATACTTGCTGCATCGAAAGTGGAATCGGGGAAATGCAGCTGCCCGCCGGTCATATTCATGAATAGCACATCAGGATGGGCTTTTTCCGCCTCTTCAAGCGATGCTTTGTCCGGATCGATGCCGGTGAATTGGGTATTGTTAAGTGTTTCTTTTAAAACAGCAATAAAACTTCCGGTTCCTGTTCCAACGTCCAAAAGGGTTTTTACTGTTTTGTCCTTAAAAAATTGTTGCAGTTGTTCCATCAGATTAAGAGTAAAAATGCCGACAGGGCGGTTACGATAATTACGGCGGTCCGGTATAGCTTCTCCGATATTTTCTGTACCAGTTTTATGCCGGCAAATGCACCAAAAGCAATGGCCGGTAAAAGCATCAGATCAAGTGTGAGCGTATCCAGGTTAATGGTTTTCCACACGAAAATATGCAGGGGAAATTTCGAAAAATTAACGATCAGAAAAAACCAGGCTCCCGTGCCAATAAAACTGTTTTTTGGTAAATGCATAGCCAGCAGGTAAATGGCAAAAATGGGGCCGGCCACATTGCCAATCATCGTGGCGAAACCTCCTAAAATGCCCATCATTGCCGAAAACCACCAGGTGTCGGGAAAAAGGTTTTGTCCTTTTTTGCGGTCGTGCCACAACATTAGTCCAATACACAGAAAAACCAAAATAGCGATTATATTTTTAAACCAGGTATCGTTTACCACTTCGCCTACCCAAAGCGCAATGCCAATTCCCACAAAAGCCCATGGCAGTAGTTTCCACAGGTATTTCCACTCGGCATGACGGTGATAATAACCAACTCCAAAAAGGTCGGCCATCATTAACATCGGTAGTAAAATTCCGGTTGAGGCTTTGCCCCCAAAAATTAGCGCCAGCGCGGGAACCACCAGCATTGAAACACCGGGAACACCTACTTTCGACATGCCAATCAGCATGCCACATACCGCCAGTAAAATCCATTGAAGCGTGGAGAAATCAAGTTCTAGCATAGCAAAAAAGATAAGTCGCTAATGTACAAATAACCTGAGTTTGGCACTAAAATATGAGTATTAAATATGGAGCAGGGGAGAAAAGAAAAGGTCCCGCAGTAGCGGGACCAGTCTAGCTAACAATTTGAAGGTAGATCTTACCTCCTCAAAAAACAAAAAACAAAAACCATGTTCAAGGCCTAAGCCTTACTTCCAGTCACTTCATTTAAAAACATGATAGCTACAGTATATGTAACTAATTAGATATGTGCAAAACGCATGCCATAACTTTCATACAAGTAGCAGATTAACCTCTGTTAACGTGCTTGCAAAAAAGTCTTAAAAAGTCTTTTTATCAATATCCTGAAGTTCTTTTGGGTCGATTTCGCCAAACCATTCGTTAAGTTTTTCGCGTGCTTTGGCCTTAATTTCGGGGGTAATGCTACCTGCTACTGCCGAGAGTGTAAAAAGTAGTACGCCCAGGTCGTCGCTAAAACCAATTAGTGGTGTCAGGTCAACAATGGCATCGGTGGGTAGAATAAAATAACCCAATGCGGCGGCAATGCTGAGTTTCGTTTTTAATCCAACGCCTTTGTCTTCGAAAGTGTAGTACAACAATAAAACGGCATAAACAACTTTTGCTCCGGCAGCTTTACCAAAGTTTTTAAGCTTGTCCCACAACGATTGTTCGGAGAAATATTTTGAATACTTGTCGTACATGGTTGTTCTATTTTAAGCTGGCCGTTGAAAAATCGAGCTGAAATGCACCGTATTGTTCGGTAATTTGTTCAAGAATTGCGTGCACCTCGTTGTTCGTTTCAGCGCGCAGCAGTTGAATTTTTAGTTCCCTGAAATTTGGCAGTCCCGGGAAATATTTGGCAAAATGGCGGCGCATCATTAAAATTCCTGAGCGTTCATTGTCGCGCCACTCTAGGTTTAAGCGGAGTTGTTCTTTCAAAACATCCACCACCTCGATAACGCTTGGTTGTGGAAGTTCTTCCCCGGTTTGCAGGTAGTGTTTTACCTCGCGAAATAACCATGGCCGGCCAATTGCCCCACGACCGATCATCAACGCATCAACACCTGTTGCATCAAGCAGTTGTTTGGCTTTTTTACCGCTGTTAATATCCCCGTTGCCGATAATTGGAATATGAATTTTCGGATTGTTTTTTACTTCACCAATCAATGTCCAGTCGGCTTCGCCGGTGTACAATTGTTCGCGTGTACGTCCGTGAATGGCCAGTGCCTGAATACCGGCATCCTGCAAGCGCTCGGCTACTTCAACAATGGGCAGGTTTCCTGCCGACCAGCCCAGTCGTGTTTTTGCAGTTACGGGTATTTTTACGGCCTTAACAATCTCGGCAGTCATTTTCTGCATTTTATCCACGTCTTTTAACATGGCCGATCCCGCACCGTGGCGTACAATTTTTTTCATGGGGCACCCGTAATTGATGTCGATAAAATCGGGCTCAAATTCTTCGGCTACCTGCGCGGCACGAACCATCGAATCGATGTTGTGTCCGTAAATTTGAATGGCTACGGGGCGGTCGAATTCAAACAGGTGCATTTTTTGTTTGGTTTTTTCCACATCGCGCACCAGTGCCTCCGACGAAACAAACTCGGTGTACATTACATCGGCACCAAATTTTTTGCACATCATCCTAAACGATTTGTAGGTGACATCCTCCATCGGTGCCAGAAAAAGGGGAGTGCCCTCCAGTTCTATGTTGCCAATCTTAATCATTCCTTTGAAAATTGCTGCAAAAATAGCTAAAAATATTTGGGATTGAATTTCTTTTAAATCAGGCGTTTAACTTTTGCGTTTGGGGTCAGTTTCATGGTTTTGAAATCGATGCCGGTAATCAGGTTTACACCGGGTTTTTTACCTTTCTCAAACGATCCGAAGGTAGTTGAAATGTTTAAGGCTTTGGCTCCGTTTATGCAGGCCCACGACAACAACTCTTCCAGTGGGACTTCAGGTAAATTTTGCTGAATGGTAAGCATTTCCTGAAGTATCGAAAGTTCGGTGTTCGATGCCAGGCTGTCGGTTCCCAAACAGATTTGCAGCTTTTCTTCCCGAAAAAGTTCCACCGGAGGTAGTTCATTTTCGATAAAAAGGTTAGAATTCGGGCACAAAACAAAAAAGGTATTGACGAGGCTGCAGTGCTGTTTTAGAGCTTTAATATCCTCTTTTTTGGTTTGTGTGTTGTGCACCAAAAGCAGCTGATTTTCTTTTGGCAGATAGTTAATAATGGATTGCAACGACGATTTTCCGGTAGGTTTCCAGTGCGAGGTATCGAGCTTTAAATTAACGCTGAAATGTTTGGAAATAGCACCTTTGCCAGATATAAAGAATTCCGTTTCAGCCTTGCTCTCCTGGTTGTGAATGGAGAACAGCCCCCCTTTTTCTTTTGCACGGTTCTTTACTTTTTCGAATAACTCTTGCGAAACAGAATAGGGCGAATGCGGAACGATGGATGCGGAAAGGTTGGCTCTTTCAAACGAGCGATACACTTGCTCGGCTTTAGCAAAAGCCCGCTCTGCCCGCGATGGATGAAAGCCAAAAACTTCAACAAAAGTATGGTAGTTGATTTTGCTTTTTTGTTTTACCGAAAGCGATAGTTCGGAGTTGGAAACATCGGCAACAGCTGCAATTCCTGCCGCCCACATTTTTCGGTCGGCAATTTGCATAGTCTTTTCTTTGTCGGCCGGTTCATCTCGTAATTGGTTTATCTTTTCAAGAAAACCACTAAAACCAATGTGTTTTTCTATTTTGTTGTGCAGGTGCGAGAATTCTAAATGACAATGGGTGTTTACAAATCCGGGAGCCAATATGCCGCTGTAAAATTCCACACCGGCCTCTTCGCGGAATAAATCGCCCCGGTCGAGAATGTCGATGATTGTTCCATCATCGTCGCAAACTAAAATTCCGTTTTTTATTGGCGAGCTTGTTCCGGGGAAGATATATGTAGCGGCGATTTTTCTCACCTTACAAGCCATTATTCTTCTTCTTCAAATTTCAGCAATTCCTCTTTCCGGCCCGAACGTTCCTGCTCCATTTCACTCAGCCGGCTCATTACTTTTCGATACATTTTCTCAAAGTTTTTTGGGTGACTTTCGTAGTAAACCAGCGATTGCTCGAATAACGAATCAGTAACTTCGTATTTATCCAAAACTGAATAGTAGAAATTTTCGGTCCGGCTGTTTATCATGGCGGAGTCGTACCTGATATGGTTATAAGCAGCTTCAGCCAGGTGCACGTCAACCAGCATATTGATCATTTTCTTTTCCTTGATTAAATGCTCGGGTTTGGGCATAATCTCGTTTTCGCACGCCGAGAATGCGAATACCGCAATAATTAGTATCAGAAAGGCATTTTTCATTTGGCTGCCAAATTATAAATTGTTGAATCGTTTTTCAAAAAAAGGTCGTTAAAAAAGCTTATTTATACACTGTTTTACCGAATGTTTCTCGCTGATCTCGCAAATAACGCTGATTTTATAAGCTTGTGTCCAGTTTTTCTGCGTTCATCTGCGTAATCTGCGAGAAATTATTTTACGCAAAAATTGTTTTAAATACCTCTTCTACCCGGCTAACTTTTACAATATCGATTTTAAACTTCGAAACATCGAAACCTTTGTTCAGTGTTGGCACATAAATGCGCGAGAAACCCAGTTTGGCTGCTTCGGCAATGCGTTGCTCGATGCGGCTAACGGCGCGAATTTCTCCGGTTAGTCCAACCTCGCCGGCAAAACATATTTTGTGGTTTATGGCAATGTCGATGTTCGACGATAGAATGGAACAAATTACCGCTAAATCGGTGGCCGGATCATTGATTTTTAGTCCGCCTGCAATATTCAGGAACACATCTTTTGCAATGAGTTTAAAACCGGCGCGTTTTTCCAGCACGGCCAAAAGCATGTTCAGGCGGCGCAGGTCAAAACCTGTTGACGAACGCTGTGGCGTTCCGTAAGCCGCCGAACTAACCAAGGCCTGAATTTCGATCAGGAAAGGCCGCACACCTTCTACGGTTGCGGCAATGGCAGTGCCACTTACATCGACGTTTACTTTTGAGATCAGCTGCTCGGATGGGTTAGTGATTTCGCGCAACCCGTCGCTGCGCATTTCAAAAATGCCGAGCTCGTTGGTGGAGCCAAATCGGTTTTTATTCGAGCGCAAAATGCGGTACATATAATTGGTGTCGCCCTCAAATTGCAAAACGGTGTCGACCATGTGCTCCAGCACTTTTGGCCCGGCCAGGCTGCCTTCTTTTGTAATGTGCCCGATTAGTACCACGGCAACATGATTCTTTTTTGCAAATTTCAATATCGCCGAAGTACACTCGCGAACCTGCCCAACCGAACCCGGTGATGATTCAATCAGTTCGGTTGAAATGGTTTGAATGGAATCGATGATCAGCAGCTCCGGTTTTGCCTGTTCGCCCTGGGCGATAATATGTTCCAGCGATGTTTCGCTTAAAAACAGGCAGTTGCTTTTGGCATTGCTCAATCGTTCGGCACGCAATTTTATCTGTTGCAGGCTTTCCTCGCCCGAAATGTAGAGAATTTTTTTGCCGTTTAATCCGAGTGCCAGCTGAAGTGCCAGTGTTGATTTTCCAATACCGGGGTCGCCACCTAAAAGTATCAGCGAACCGGGAACAATTCCGCCGCCCAGCACCCGGTTAAATTCTTCAATACCCACCGAAATGCGCTGGGTTCTTGCCATTTCGATATTTTCGAGCGTAATGGGCTGGTTCCCCGAAATCTGCACCGAAAGTTTTCCGGTAGATTGTTTCTTTTCTACAATCTCTTCTACGTAGGTATTCCACTCGTTGCAGTTGGAACATTTTCCGAGCCATTTGGGCGATTGGGCGCCGCAATTCTGGCAGGTGTATATGGTTTTTGTTTTTGCCATTCTGTAAACTACTTTGTTTGTGAGAAAAATTAACCACAAAGAACACTATGGTTTCACAAAGTTTCTCAAAGGTTTTTTATTCGTTCAATAATTTCGCTGGTGGAGATCCCTTCTACTAATTCCAGTGTTTCCACTTTTCCTCCGTTATTAAGAACGGTGTCGTGGCCGGCAATTTCATGAATTTCGTATTGGGCGCCTTTCACCAAAACGTCGGGGATGATTTTTGCAATAATTTCGGCCGGTGTTTCTTCATCGAAAAGGATTACCGCATCAACACATCCGAAGGCAGCCAGCACTTCGGCACGCGCCTGCTCGTTCAGAATTGGGCGCTTGTCGCCTTTTAAGAGTTTTACCGACACATCGGAGTTTAGCCCAACAATCAATTTAGTGCCATAGGCTGCCGATTTGTGTAATGAATCAACGTGCCCGTTATGAATAATATCGAAACAACCGTTGGTAAAAACAATGGTGTTATTGCTGCCTTTCCAAATGGATAGCAGGGGATCAAACGATTCAAAATCCTTAAAAATCTTTGATTTAAACATGAGATTCATATCTGTCAAAAATAACTATTAAATTGAAGTATCACTATTGCATTTTAAAGGATGTGTGAATTATTTTTATTCATTCTAAATCCCCCCCTAAACTAATTTTTAACATATTATATTTTGAAAAAGAGTATTTATTGATTTATATTTTGATTATCCGTTCTATGTCATAATTATTATTTAGCAAGTCATGCTGTCCATCAGCTGACGGATTCAGCATCTCTCGCATCTAATAATCAACTATTTGCAAGAAAGACCCTGAAACAAGTTCAGGGTGACGTGCTGGTTGTGACCAATTGCGGACATCCAATTTATATTTAATCCGTCATTAAAAGAACCCCTGTTCTTCGATACAAATTTTCAGGAAAAGGATAGTATAAAGTGAGGTAGGAAATAAAACACAATGGTGTTTTAGGATGAAAGAAATAAAGTTGTTGAAGTCAACTAATATATAATTTCAGAAAACTATAAAACATACTAAAATGAGAAAAATTACACTCGTATTTCTATTATTTCTTTTTGTGAAAATTTCATTCGGACAAGATGAGGGTGAGTTAATAAAAAGTGGATTTAAATTCACAATCGTTAATCCAGGAATGGAATATGAATTTAAGTTGTCAGAAAAATCAACTTTCGCTTTAAATCTTGGCATCGGTTATGGTGGCTCGTACAAAGATTTAAAAACCAGTGGGGAGGGATTTATGTATTTGTTATCACCGTTTTACGATATGCAGTATCGTAATTACTACAACATAACGAAAAGAAACAGTGCCGGTAAAAATGTAAGGTATAATTCATCTAATTACTTTGGAGTAAGACTTCTGATTCGAGGTCCCGAAATGGCTTCCAGTTTTTCGAGAACTTCTGAATTGGATTATGCATTTGGGCCAACATGGGGAATACAGCGCGCTTTTAGTCAGTTTTATGTTTTATTTGATGTTGGACCATATGTTTATTTTGACATGAAAGGGGAGTATGGATTTTTACCAATGTTCCAGCTTAACATCGGTTATAATCTTAGAAAATGATCTTCTTAACTGTGCCCAAATTGGGCACAGTTTTTTTATATTTAATAGTATTCTTGATGGCTAAAATCTTTTCAACGCTCAATACTTCTATTTTAATCTTATTTGGGATTTTTACGGAAATGCTCAATCCTTCAGCGTGTAATGCACAAGACGAAAAATTCCCTGCTCATTTAAATTTTGATATGGGTACGAACGCATTTGTGCTTGATAATGAAGATTATGGATATTATTTTGGAACTGGTTATGAGTATTATCTATCCAGAAAATTTGCTTTTGAGTTGAAAGGATATGCGGGAAAGAATTCTCATAAAAAAATAAAGCCCATAGGTGGTGAAATCGTTCCTTATGGCGATGATTACATACTGTTTACCGAAGCCAGTTATTATACACTTAGCCTGTGTCCTCGGTTTTACCAGGAATTATCTGATATTATTTTCTTTTTTGCTGATGTAAACCTGGGATTTGAGAGCTCGAAAAGTAATGCCACTTTCGGGAATGAAGAGACCGAAGAAGAAAATTATCTTGGAAGCTCAAAGTCATCTTTTAGTTGGTATCCGGGATTGCATGTAGGGTTTAAAGTAATAGCCGAAGACCTTTCCGTGTGGTTTTATGTGGGTTGGGAGAACGTTGATTTAGGAAGAAGTTTAAATGAATTACCGATCTCGGAAACAGGTGTTTTTGAGGATTACTCGGGTAGTACGGAGTTTTTGCAACTCGGAATTCGATTGGGAGTGCCGTTGGGAAAGCGGAGATAAAAAATTACGTTGGTTCTAACAAGGATCCGATCCGTATTTCCTAAAATGATACGGATCGGATCCCTGTTCTTGTTGAAAAGAAATTCAAATAAAAAACCCCGCAGTAAAAACTACGAGGTTTACAATTATATCGTAAATGTATTTTATACTACGGTATTGGTCTCAATATCCGGGAAGATCAAACTTGGCTTAAATGTTTTGGCTTCCTCGAAATCCATTAAGGCGTACGAAATGATAATTACCACATCGCCAACCGCCACTTTACGTGCGGCAGGGCCATTCAAACAAATGGTTCCCGTTCCACGTTCACCCCTGATTACATAAGTTTCTAAACGCTCGCCGTTGTTAATATTAACAACCTGTACTTTTTCGTTCTCAATAAGGTTTGCCGCGTCCATCAAATCTTCGTCGATGGTAATACTTCCAACATATTGCAGGTTCGCTTCGGTAACGGTAACCTTGTGTATTTTCGATTTACACACTTCAATTTGCATAACTATGCTTATTTCGGTCTTAAAAAACTATATTGTCAATTAATCGGATCTTTCCGCAGAAAACAGCAACACATCCAACTTTTGTCGATTTTTCGTCCCAGCTTTTCACCGGTTGCAGCTGTTCGTCGTCAACGATCTCAAAATATTCAACATCAAGGAAAGGGTTCTTGTTTATCGTTTCGGTTACCCAATCCGTGATTTCTTGTACGGATTTCTGCCCCTTAAGTTCTTTGGCTTTAAACAAAGTCTCCGAAATTACGGTTGCATTTTTCCGCTGTTCTTCCGTCAATAATTCATTTCGCGAGCTCATGGCCAAACCACTTTTTTCGCGAATAATGGCGCAAGGTACAATTTCCACAGGAAGTTGCAGTTGTTTCACCATATTTTTAACAATGGCCAATTGCTGAAAATCCTTCAATCCGAAGTAGGCTTTGGTAGGTTTTACCATGTCGAAAAGGCGGCTAACCACTTGTGCTACACCATTAAAGTGTCCCGGGCGATGCTTGCCTTCCATTACTTTTTCTAATTTTCCAAAGTTAAATTTACGTTTATCCGGTTCGGGATAAACCTCCTTCGCATTGGGTGCAAAAACGATTGAACAACCTGTTAGCTCCAATAATTTCATATCGTTTTCGAGGGTGCGCGGATAACGTTCCAAATCGGCCGGATCGTTAAATTGTGTTGGATTTACAAAAATACTTACCACCACAACCGGATTTTCCAAAACGGCCTGTTTTACCAACGAAATATGGCCTGCATGCAAGGCTCCCATAGTGGGTACGAAACCCACTGTTTTGCCATTGGCAAGGTGCTGTATTTCAGTCTGTAACTCTTGTATTGTACTTACCAGTTTCATAGCTTAAAAATTGCGGCTGCAAAGTAAGTAATTTTAATTGGTAAAATAGCACAAATCCGAAGTATAGTAACTGAAACTAACGAACTTAACTTGTCTATTCGCATATTTTTATTACTTTTGCACACTGTTTTTAACTGCACTATAGGTTCATGGAAAAGAAAAGAATCCTTTATATTTCACAAGAGATTACCCCTTATTTACCAGAAAGCGAAATGTCGGAGATTGGACGTTACCTGCCACAGGGCGTTCAGGAGCAGGGGAGAGAGATTAGAACATTTATGCCACGTTACGGGTGTGTAAATGAGCGTAGAAACCAGTTACACGAGGTTATCCGTTTGTCGGGTATGAACCTTGTGATTAACGATGCCGATCATCCACTTATCATAAAAGTAGCGTCGATACAAGCTGCTCGTATGCAGGTTTATTTTATCGATAATGAAGATTATTTTCAACGCAAAGCCGTTTTGCACGATGACGACGGCAAAGAGTTTGAAGATAACGACGAACGTGCAGTGTTTTTCGCGCGTGGTGTGCTCGAAACGGTAATTAAGTTACGCTGGGCACCCGATATTATTCATTGCCACGGCTGGCTGACTTCGTTGGTGCCTTTATACATTAAAAAGTATTATTACAACGATCCCTTATTCAAGAACACAAAACTGGTTTACTCGGTTTATAACGATGACTTTAAGCAAACGCTTGATCCGAAGTTTAACGAGAAACTGTTGCTTGAAGGTATTACAACCGACGATGTAAAAATGATTGAAGAGCCAACTTTTGCCAACGTAAGCAAAATGGCTATCGATTATTCGGATGCAGTGATTCAGGGAACTGAAACGATTAATGCCGACGTTAAAAAGTATATAAAAGATAACGAAAAGTTATTTCTCGATTTCCAACCAAAAGAAACATACATTGATGCCTACAATGCGTTTTACGATAAAGTGTAAGGCTTTGGTGTTAAAGAATCAAAATTATATTTAAAAAGTTCAATTTTACTGCGATTTCAGAAATGCTCTCGTTGTAATTTTCTATGTTTGTGTAATTTTTCGGAAATCAGAAAATTGAAGAAGTAACCATAACTGTTTAACCAGGCTAAATTGCATTGGCTGCAGGGGGTAAGCTTCCTAAAATAAATTGGAATTATTGACATGAAATACAGTACAGTGCAGTTGTTGAAAATAGTTGGAGGATTATTCGTTCTTGTAAACATTTTGGTTGCCTGCAACAGCGAACAAAACGATTTGGGATTGGAAATCCTGCCGGACGAAGACCTGATTAATGTCCGAAACATTTCTGTTTCAGATAAAATTGCATCCTATACATTTAACGAAAACGGAATTACTTCCAATAAAGGAGCAACAAACCTGTTGGGAACCCTTAATGATCCGGTTTTTGGAAAAACAACAGCCAATTATGCCACGCAGTTCCGATTGACTTCATTTCCTGATTTTGGAACCAATCCGGTAGTTGACTCTGTTCGTTTGTACCTTTTTTACCGAAATATTTACGGCGACACAATTACAACACAGCATGTTAAAGTGTACGAAATGGAAACGTACCTCGACCCTGATGCTGAATACACCCAGGATATTGATTTGAAATCGATGGCTTCGGACATTCCGCTTGCCGAATTTGATTATACACCAAAAGTGGAACTGGATTCTGCAACCCAGGATACCAACTACCAGTTGCTGACCATTCCATTGGACAATACTTTAGGCGAAAAGCTCATTGGTGCCGATTCGCTTGATATGGTTAATAACGATGTTTTTCTTCAGTATTTTAAAGGCCTTTTACTCGAAAGTGCTGATGTTACAGGAGAAGGTTCGTTGGTTACCCTGCACACGGCATCAAGCAGTACGTTTCAGGGATCGGCGTTGCTGGTGTATTATAACAACGACGAAAATACCATACTGCTTGAAGACGATGAAGCTCCCGATACCTTATCGCAGGCTTACCTGATAACTCAGTATAGTTTGCGGGTTAACGAATTTAAACACGATTACAACGGTGCACCGTTCCTGGATAATCTCGACCAGGAAGAGGAGGAAAGCGACCTGATTTATGTGCAGCCCACCGGAGGATTAAAATCGCGCATAACAGTTTCCGGTCTTGAAAGCTGGAAAGACTCCGTAAATATGGGCATCAATAAAGCTGAAATCATTTTTCATGTTGATACCACTGCAAGCGATATTCATAATTATCCGCCACCAAGCCAGCTGATGTTTACCTTTGTGGCACCCGATGGCGAGGAATACCGCCCGATTGATTACTTCTTTAGTCCTACGTTTTACGGTGGTGTACTGGATACCAGCGATTACACTTATACCTTTAATATTACGCAGCATGTTCAGCGTATTATCGATGTAACCGATCCTGATGATGATGACTTTGTTGGAAACGAGGGATTTTTCCTAACAACAGGTCGCCGTGCCGATATTGCCAACCGGGTAATATTAAAAGGAGCAAAACAGGGTGGCGTTGATATGCGGATCACTTATTCAAAATTTTTAGACTAGCCGATTAGCCAATCTTTTATTTTCTGGTAAATGGTTAAAACTCTGCTTCCTGAACTTCGGGATTATTGCAGCTATTTTAGTTTTTGAAAATATTGAATATAGAATGACAATTAACGAATTATGACTGCAGAAGTGTATCTAATAGGAATTTCCTCGTACCTTCTTTACAATCGCTAATCAAAAATCGTTAATCGATATTCATTATTCATTAGTTTCTAATCCTTCGAATTTCATTCGATATTTAAAACCAGTGTATTTCCAATGCATAGTGGTTTATTTTTCCTGTAATTGTAAGCACTTTTACCGTAGATGCCGGTGGTATGTTTATTTAGTGGATGCTGTACGAATCGTTTGTTATCGATTGAGCGCTTAATAAAACTTTACTTAAATTCAGCGTTGTAGCAGGTCTGTCTCCCCGAAAACTTTTATTTTAGCAGCCTTTAACCAACAACTAAATTTATTGCACGGTTTAACCGCTTGCAAGGCTGAGAATAGAAAGAATTTTCGTTCTCGGCAAACCACAAAAATTGTATTCATGAAACCACTACTTCATTGCGCCGTACTTTTGGTGCTGTTCATTTCCTGTAAAAATCAAAAAGAAAAGAATTCGGCCAACAGCGTACCAGTTGAAAATATTTGCCGGTTTGTAAATCCACTGGTGGGTACAAGTACCATGGGACATACTTTTCCGGGAGCTACCGCGCCTTTTGGAATGGTGCAGCTGGGGCCGCAAACCGATATGCAGCCTTACTTTAATGCCGATGGCAGCTACAATAAAAAAACCTACGAATATTGCGCCGGCTACCAATATCGCGACACCACAATAATTGGTTTTGCACATACCAATTTTAGTGGAACCGGGCACTCCGACCTGGGCGATTTTCTGGTCATGCCAACCACGGGCGATCTGGTGCTCGATCCTATAAAAACCGACAACGGAAGCAAAGGCTTTTATTCGGTTTTCTCGCACGATAATGAAAATGCAGCGCCCGGTTATTACAGCGTAAAACTCGATGATTACAGTATAAACGCTGAGCTTACAGCATCAGAACGAGTGGGATTTCATCAATATGCTTTTCCTGAAAGCGATGAGGCACATATTATTCTCGACCTGGTTTATAATGTTTATCATTACGAAAAGAAAAACGTGTGGACATTTTTGCGCGTGGAAAACGATTCGCTGGTTACCGGTTACCGTCAAACCAAAGGGTGGGGCCGCACGCGAAAAGTATTTTTTGCCATGCAGTTTTCAAAACCGTTTAAAAGTTACGGGCACAAAAAGTACGACGAGGATAACTACGACGGGCATTACCGGTATTTTAACCAGGAGGAAAATTTTCCGGAAATGGCCGGACGAAATATACGGGCGTATTTTAATTTCGATACAGCCGAAAACGAAAAACTAAAAGTAAAATTTGCCCTGTCGCCGGTAAGTATGGCGGGTGCATTAAAAAATATGGCGGCCGAAATTCCGCATTGGGATTTTGAAAAAGTAAAAGCCGAAACGCAACAAAAATGGAACAACGAACTGGCAAAAATACGGGTGGAAAGTATTTCCGATGAAGATAAGCGTACATTCTACACTGCGCTGTATCATACTTTCCTTAGCCCGATTGTGTACGAAGATGTGGATGGCAGTTACCGTGGCCTCGATCAGAATATCCACCAGTCGGAAGGATTTACCAACTACACTATTTTTTCGCTATGGGATACTTACCGTGCTTTGCATCCTTTCTTCAACCTCGTTCAGCCATCGCGTAACAACGACATGATTAAATCGATGTTGGCGCATTACGACCAGAGTGTGCACCACATGTTACCGGTTTGGAGCCATTATGCCAACGAAAACTGGTGTATGATCGGCTACCATTCCACTACTGTTTTAGCCGATGCTGTAGTAAAAGGAGTGGGTGATTTTGACCGTAAGTGTGCGTTGGATGCTTCTGTTACAACCGCAAAAGTTTCTTATTTTCATGGAATTGGCGATTATATGAAATATGGTTTTGTTCCCGAGGACAAAAGTTCGTACTCGGTATCGAAAACGCTGGAATATGCCTTCGACGATTGGTGTATTGCGCAGATTGCCAAAAATACCGGGAATGCAGCTGTTGAAAATGAGTTTTTGGAACGGTCAAATGCTTATAAAGAAGTTTACGATTCTACTATTGGTTTTATGCGCCCTAAATACTCAAATGGCGAGTTCAAAAAAGAATTTGATCCGCTGGACACACACGGACAAGGATTTATAGAAGGCAATGCCTGGAATTACGGTTTGTATGTTCCGCACCAGGTAGAAGATATGGTGCAGCTAATGGGCGGTGAAAAACGTTTGTCGGGTATGCTTGATTCGTTGTTTACCATGGATCTGGACGATAAATACATTGAAAAGAACGAAGATATTACCCGCGACGGAATGATCGGAAATTATGTGCATGGCAACGAACCGGGGCATCATATTCCGTTTTTGTACAATTACACCGGCGAGCCCTACAAAACCCAAAGCCGTGTGCGTATGATTATGAAAACAATGTACGGTGCTGAAGTAAATAGTTTGTGTGGGAACGACGATGCCGGACAAATGAGTGCCTGGTACATCTTTAACAGTTTGGGCTTTTATCCGCTGGCTCCCGGATCGGAATACTACGAGTTGGGAAGTCCTTCCGTGAAAAAAGCAGTGGTTTCATTTGAGAATGGCAAACAGCTGACCATAACAGCCAAAAATCAAAGCGAACAGAATGTTTACGTTAGTAAAGTTACCTTAAACGGTAAGGAAATTGAAGGAACAAAAATCTCACACCTCGATTTAATAAAAGGTGGAGATTTGGTATTTGAAATGAGCGATCGGGCAACAAAGTAGGTTATTCGTTGCTTCAAAAGTTGTGCCGGCTGGCGTAATTAGCATAAACAGCGAGCAGAAGTCTTCACGGGTTGAAAAAAATTAATTCGAACTGAGCTAATTCTCAAAATTAAAACCGTTGAAAAACGCATTACTGTAATTGGTCAATGCATTCGAATTTATCGGGTAAGCAGATTTTGCGTATAAGTGGCTAGCCTCCAGAGAGTTCGACGATGTTGCAAAAAGATACCTGCGGAATAACAAAAGAAGCTAAAACCTCGCTCGGTCAGATTTTTTTTGAAGATTTTCGGATCGATGAGCCTGGTGAAAATGATTTTGATGCCATTACGATAGGAGTAGTGCGTTTTGCCTGCCTTGTAATAAGCCACAGTTGGTTTAGCCGTAATGTCCTGGCTAAAAGCGAAGAATGTAATATTCTTGAAATCCGCGACAGCAACCTGATAGTGCTGCAAAGCCAGCTAACAACTAAATTGAGAGTTCCAAAAACTATTTTAGCGAATTAGTTGTTACTTTTCGTAATATTTTGATCACGTTTTTTTGAATATTCTTAATTGTGCCGAACAGGCCATTAACGAAAAAGGAAAAATTTGGATAAATACAAAGAAAGAAAATAACCATTTAATCATTACAATCTCCGACTCAGGAGAGGGGATAGAAAAGGACGCTATAAAAAAATCACCGATCCGTTTTACACCACAAAAGACCCCGGGAAAGGAACCGGCTTAGGTCTTTCTATTGTTTTTGTTATAAGTAACGAACACGGTGGGAGCCTCGAATTTGAGTCGGAAGTAAACAAAGGAACAACGGTAACAGTTATGTTACCAGAAAAAAAGGACGCAACATGAAAAACAAACCCAAAATTCTTTATGTGGACGATGAGAAAATGAATATCACCGTTTTTCAATTAACCTTCTCGAAAGTTTTTGAGGTATAAACTGCCGACAGCGGCGCGAAAGGTCTGGAGATATTTACCACCGAACCGGACATAAAATTTGTAATCTCTGACATGCGAATGCCCGAAATGGATGGCCTGGAGTTTATTCGAAACATTAAAAATGTGCGCGAAAATATTCCCTGCAGCATTTTATCGGGGCACCAGCAATGTCCCGAAATTTTAACCGCCCTGGATAACGGCGAAATCGTTGATTACTGGCTAAAACCTTTCGACAAAAAAGCAATCGAGCAACTGGTTCTAAAATACGTTAACAACACTGCCGGGAGTTAAGTGTTCCGGTAGTGTTGCCCCCGCCTCCGCACCCCCTGAGTTTTGTTTTTTGCGAGGCGAAATCTACGGGTTGATAGAAGTAACCAGTATCCAATATCCAGTATCCAGTATCTGGTATCCAGCATCCAGCATCCAGCATCCAGCAAACCTTGCGTAAAATATTGGAGAAACTTTCACCCAAAAGCTGAAGCTGTGTAATTTCGTTTTATTTTTGAGGCCGAAAGATTACAGAAAAAAGCATGAATAATTCATCCGATCAATGGCTGCGTTTGCCCGCCGAGTGGGAGCCGCAGTCGTTTTTACAACTTACGTTTCCGCATCCCCACAGCGATTGGGCTTATCTTTTAGACCAAGCCAGTGCCTGTTTTGTGGATATAATTGAAGCTGCTGCCCGATTTCAAAAAGTATTGGTGGTTTGCGACAATGTGAAACGTGTTCATGCTTATTTCCGAAATACTGCGAATGTTTATTTTGTTGAAGCTCCATCGAACGATACCTGGGCACGCGACCACAGTGGAATTACCGTTCTTGAGAATGGAAAAGCCATTGTTCAGGATTATATTTTTAACGGCTGGGGGAAAAAGTTCGAAGCCGGACAGGACAATCTGATCACGAAAAGTTTGTTCGGGCAGGGCATTCTTCAGCATTGCGAACTAAAGAGCTTCGATTTTGTGTTGGAAGGTGGCTCCATTGAAAGCGATGGCTTAGGAACGATTCTTACTACCACCGAATGTTTGCTCGAAGAGAACCGCAACCCGCAGTATGCTCAACAAGAAATTGAGGCTATACTGAAACAGAATTTTGGAGCAAAACGCATTTTGTGGCTCAGCAACGGTTACCTGGCTGGCGACGACACCGATTCGCATATCGATACACTTGCCCGCCTGTGCAACGAAAATACGATTGCCTACGTTGGATGTAACGACCCGGAAGACGAGCATTTCGAGGCGCTGCAAAAAATGAAAGCCGAACTGAAACGGTTTACTACCAACGATGGAAGGCCTTACAAACTGGTTGAACTTCCGTTTGCCGATCCTTGTTTTGATGAAGAGGGGAATCGCTTACCGGCAACTTATGCAAATTTCACCCTTATCAACGGTGCGGTTTTGCTTCCGGTGTACGGGTTAAAACAAGATGCCGAAGCCGTCGATATTTTGCAGCAGATTTTTCCTGAAAAAGAAATAATTCCAATAAATTGCAGGGTATTGATCGAACAACACGGATCGTTACACTGCGTCACCATGCAGTATCCGGGAGCGGTTGGGTTAAATATTGAAAATTAGAAATCATGAGCAAATTAAAAGTAGGGATCATACAACAGAAACGTTCGGGCAACAAAAACGAGAACACGCAAAACAGTTTAAAGGCCATTCAGCGATGTGCCGAAATGGGTGCTGAATTGGTGGTGTTGCAGGAGTTGCATGCCAGCCTTTATTTTTGTCAGGTGGAGGATGTTAACCTTTTTGATCTGGCCGAACCGATTCCCGGAAAAGATACCGAAATATTTGCCGCAGCAGCGAAAGAGAATGGCGTGGTGTTGGTTACTTCGCTGTTCGAGAAACGTGCTGCCGGATTGTACCACAACACTGCTGTGGTTTTTGAGAAAGACGGATCGATGGCCGGGAAATACCGCAAAATGCACATTCCCGACGATCCCGGGTTTTACGAAAAATTTTACTTTACACCGGGCGATATGGGTTTTGAACCGATAGACACTTCGGTTGGTCGGCTTGGCTTGCTGGTTTGCTGGGATCAGTGGTACCCTGAAGGGGCGCGTTTAATGGCACTGGCCGGAGCAGAAGTGCTTATTTATCCTACCGCTATTGGTTGGGATCCGGCCGATACCGACGACGAAAAAGCCCGCCAGCTGGATGCCTGGATTATTTCGCAACGCGGACATGCCGTGGCCAACGGCCTGCCTGTGATCAGCGTTAACCGCACCGGTTTTGAACCTGATGCTACCGGAACAGGAAACGGAATCGAGTTTTGGGGCAATTCATTTGTTGCAGGTCCGCAGGGCGAATTTATTAAACAGCTGTCGGCACACGACGAGCAAATTGAAGTGGTGGAAATCGACCGCAAACGCACCGAAGATGTGCGCCGTATCTGGCCTTTCCTCCGTGACCGCCGCATTGATGCCTACAACGATCTGTTGAAACGTTACCGCGATTAAGGAGTTTTATCCAATGGATCCATAAGTTGGAAATTCATTATTGAATATTTTACATTTGAACTAGATACTAGTCATTAGCCACTGGTCACTAGTCACTAGTCATTAGCCATTTGTATCCAGTATCCAGTTGCGCGAAGTGAAATCCCGACCGCAGCGCCTGGGCATCCGGCATCTAGTATCCAGAATCCACTCTTGTTATACAAGGATCACTTCGGTTTCCGTCCGTCGTTTGCCTGACTGCTCCCTCGTGATGCCGGCTTTTGTTGTACCGAATGCCGCGGACGGCAACTAACTTGTTTTCACTTAATACTTCTTGTCCGCGGCTGCTACTTATCAACCAAATTGTCCTTGCGATCCCGATGAGTAAAACGAATCGGGAGAAGCAATCGCTCTTTAATCCAGCATCCAGTCAAGCGAAGCGCAATCCCGACCGCAGCGTCGGGGCATCCAGTATCTAGCATCCAGAATCCACTCTTGTAATACAAGGATCACTTCGGTTGCTGTCCGTCGTTTGCCGGACTGCTCCCTCGTGATGACGGCTTTTGTTGTACCGAATGCCGCGGACGGCAACGAACTTGTTTCCACTTTATACTTCTTGTCCACGGCTGCTGCTTATCAACCAAATCGTCCTTGCGATCCCGATGAGTAAAACGAATCGGGAGAAGCAATCTTTCTTTAATCCCGGCTTTCCTGTAGAACGCAGCGAATTAAAACTCCGGCCAATTGTCCCGCCCTTCTCGACGCAAGAGACAGTAAAGAGAATGTAAATCAACTACAAATTTCCATTATATAATAATTATTATTAAATTGGCTTCCCCTAACCCGGTGACACCCAGAACGATTAGCAGCGATAGATTTTTGCCACCCCAGGGATTGAGATTATAGAAGCACTATAAGCGTAACTATTATCACGCAATCAATATATATTAGAAATCAATAATGCTCAATTGAAATGATTAAAAAGCTTTTCTTAAATGATAAATTTATTCTCGGACTCATTCTTTTGAACTCCGTAATATTATTTATTAATTCATACTTCCTATCTGAAAGCGACCAGCAAATTTTGGCAATTATTGATAATTCAATTACAGCATTATTTATGCTCGAATTGATTTTTAAATGCAAGGAGTTTGGATTTCAAGGCTATTTCGGGTCCAATTGGAATAAACTCGATTTTGTTCTCATTTTGCTTTCAATTCCAGCATTGATAACTTTCATTTTCAATTTAAATATCATTGATTTTAGTTTCTTGCTTGTATTCCGAATAATGCGGGTTTTTAAAGCTTTCCGGTTTTTTAAATTCATCCCAAACGTTGGCGAATTAGTTGCTGGAGTTCAAAGAGCGATGAAAGCTTCGGTATTTGTGTTTTTAGGTTTTGTCATTTACATTTTTATTATCGGTGTACTTTCGTTTTATCTTTTTCAGAACAGCGGTTCCGAATATTTTAAAAATCCCTTAGTTGCTCTTTATTCTACATTTAAGATTTTCACCGTTGAAGGTTGGTTTGAAATTCCCGAACAAATAATAAAGAATTATTCAGAAACAGCCATATTTTTTACTTATCTCTATTTCATTTTTGTTGTGCTAACAGGAGGAATATTTGGCCTTTCAATTGTGAATTCCATCTTCGTGGATTCAATGGTTAGCGACAATAACGATGAATTGGAAAGAAAAATTGATGACCTTGATTCTAAAATAACCGAAATACTAACAAAAATCAATACTAATGAAACTTGAAAAAATCCTCGACAGTGTTAACTCACTTGAAAAAAACTCATTCTTAAAAATTATCGACAACATAAAATCAAGCAATCCTAAAAACAGCAAGGAAATCGATAAAATTCTTTCTGACAGTAGTGATAACTTGAAAAGTGTTGACAGTATTAATATTGCCAAAGTTTTTGACCTGATTAAAGACGAATTTGCAGAAACGATTAAAGCCGAGTTTATTAATACAACCTCGCAATTGGATATTTTAATCGATATCATTATAAAAGATGGTAATAACATTTTGAAACAAGACTGGTTTGCCCGACTTTACGAAAAGGAAATAGCAAAAATTAAAAAGAGAACCAAAGAACTAAAAATACAACTTGAATCGGATAAATCTGAAATTTCTGAAACAAGAAAACGTGATTATTTAATTTACAAAGCATGTGTGGAAACTGCTTACAATAACGATTATCAGAACAACCGAGAGTCAAAAATTACAGATGACGAATTATCAATTTTACTCACACTAACCAATCAATTGGATTTATCCCAGGAAGAAGTAAAATTGATAAACTATTTGATAATTCCGCCAGACAAGTCCGACATTGAAAACATAACAACCTTTTTGAAAAATATTGGAGTTATCTTTTATTCAAGGAAAAATAATTTGATTTACGTTGCAGATGAAGTAGTTCGGGTTTTGCGTAAAGTCAGAAAGAAAGAAATAGCAGACAAATATTACCGACGTGTTCTGAAAACATTAAAGGAATCGCAAATAAATCTTGTTTGCCGCAAACACAGTATTGACACCAAAGAGCTTGATTACGAATTAAAAATTAAACAAATAATTAAAGAGGGAATTCCATTTTCAACTTTACTTAAAAATGGTATACATAAAGATGGAACGAACTTAACCGACAGAAAAAAGACAATTAATGACATTTGGAATAAAGGCTTAAAAATCTCCTCAAATCTAAAAGGAAGTACGCTTGAAGAAAAGATTGAAAATATTATAAGTTATTTCAATGAAATTGAACTCGATGAAAAAGTCGGAATTTCAGTGGAGGGCTACGAAAAATTACTTTTAGAAATAAATGACGAATTAAAATCGTTTAGAAAATTGGTGCTCACTGAATTTGAGATGCCCGAAGAAACGAACTTGAATAGTGCCACACTGTTGGATTTCAACATAAAACCGAGAGATGTTCTCGACATTTTATCGGTTGAAGATTTGAAATCATTTATCGCAGCCAAAGAGTTAAAATCAAGAGGAGATTTGGTTCTTAATATTTTAGATGCTTATAAAGATGCTGAGAATTTACTAATTGAAAACTATGTTGCAATTGGTTTTAGGAACCTGAATTTATTGAAGGAGAATGGAATAACGATAAAAGAAAGTGAATTGGGTTTAAAGTTTGAATGTATTACGCAAAAAATATTCGAACAACTTGGTTTCAATGTTGATGAATCCCTAAAGAAAAAACTGAATACTACAAAAAACAAAATTGACCTTGTTTTAAATTTGGGAAATAACGATGTAATAATTGTTGAGTGCAAAACTATTAAAGAAAGCGGATATAATAAATTCAGTTCTGTTTCAAGACAAATAAAATCATACGTTGACCTGGCAAAAAAGAACGGTTTAAATGTGGTAAAATCGTTACTTGTTGCACCAGATTTTAGCGATGATTTTGTTAATGACTGTGATTTAGAATTCGAAATAAATTTATCGTTAATAACAGCGGGCTCATTGGTTAATATCCTTGAAGGATTCAGAGAATCAAAACACAAACAATTTCCATATCAGCTGTTAATGAAGGATGTTTTGATTAAAGAAGAAAGAATTTTAAAAGCAATAAAAAAATAGATTCTTAACTCCCTGCTCCCGCGCGATTGTATCGCGTGGTAAGAGCCATTTAAAGTAGTTGTAGAATTAATTTTGCCACAATATTATGAGTCGTAATTACAAATTCTATAACCCCGACGGTGTGTATTTTGTAAGTTTTGCAGTAGTTGATTGGTTAGATGTCTTTATCAGAAATGAATACAAAAAGATAGTTGTCGACAGTTTGCGATATTGTCAGAAAGAGAAAGCGATGGAGATTTTTGCCTGGTGTATAATGTCAAGCCATATTCATTTGGTTTTTAGAAGTTCGGGAGAACAGAAGCCTGAACTGCTACTGGGAGACTTCAAGCGATTTACCAGTAAAGCAATCGTTCAGGCGATAACCGATAATCCTCAGGAAAGTAGAAAGAAATTATTATTGCAGCATTTTCAGAAAGCGGGAAGCAAATCATCCAATGTAAGTAACTACCAGTTTTGGAGGCATGATAATAATCCGGTTGAATTATGGAGTGCCAAAGTAATCGACGAGAAGATTGACTACATTCATAACAATCCTGTTGAAGAAGGATTGGTGTTCAGACCGGAAGATTACTTGTATAGCAGTGCTGCCGATTATGCTGGAGAAAAAGGGATTTTAGACGATGTGATAGTCGTGAAATAATAATAACCACGCGATACAATCGCGCGGCAGCGCAGAGAAAACAAGCTGTCGTTTACAACGACAAAATTTCTGACGCGCACTAAACCATTCAGCGATAATCAGCAAAATCAGCGTCCTCAGCGTTCAATCTCAAGTCCACTAAGTTTGTAACGACAAAACACAACGAATAAAAACCAAAAAACTAAAAAATTATGAAATCAATTACCCTGGAATTCTCCAAACTTCAGATTCTTAAAGGCAGAGAAAGATGGAGACTGTATTTTATTATGGTTGCCGAACATCCGGCGGATAACGATAAAATGATAGTTTCAACTTTTCCTGATCCTTACCTCAGGCTAAAACCCAACAAGGAGAATATCATCAACTTCGAACCGGAAGGAAGTCCGGGAGCCGACGGAATGTTTGTAATCGAACGCGAATTTCCGGCAGATAAAAAAATAAAAGCCCGCGTTTACCTGCGGCAAAGCAGAAAAACTACACGTAATATAGGTGATGCACTAACCGACCTTAAAAAGACACTAGGCGGCGATGCTTTCGAGATTGTAACAGATATTATGGGATCAGGTATTCCATGGCTTGTTGTGGCTAAAAAAGCATTTCCGATGATTGGGAATGTTCTTAGTACCATTAAAGACCGCGATATGGGATTTGTAAGCATGGACGAGCGGTTTGGCAGCGAGTTTAAGCCCGGAGTTAAAGTCGAACGCCATACCGAATTTTCAACCGGCGAAGCAAAAATCTGGTGGAAATGGAGCATTAGCGAATAGAACAGTTCCGCTCCCCGCTAGCGCCGATTTGTAAGCGGTGCTTCGATTTAAACAACCGAAAGATTAAACACTACGAATGAAAATTAAAAACCTAAATATCAATTATGGAAGTATTTAAAGAGATAGCATGGTCGGTTGGACCATTTATAGTAATATTAGTTGTTCCGGTAATCGTAATCTTTGTTTTAAGATGGCTCGGCGCCTGGATATTAAGGATTACCGATGTTATAAACCTTCAAAAGGAGATACTGGAAGAACTGAAAAAGCTGAACACAAAAGAAAAACAAAGCGCTTGACATTATAAAAATCGAAAGTATATGAACCTGCTAAAATATTCGAACACAGAAGAAAGGACAATAGATGTAAATTCAGATTTATATATTGATTCCTTCAAAAAACAAATTCAGGAAACGTTAAGAAACTTTGAGGCCAAATCGGAAATTCAAAACGACACGATAAAATTCAAACGAATGGTGAGAAATACAACACATTCCGGGCAGAATAAATTCGAAGCGATGAAAATAGTAAGAGAGGGGTTAATTCGGATTGAAAGAATTGATGCAGCAAAAATCAGAATATTTTGGGAAGTTAAATTGGATGCATTATTGTTTTTATCCATCTCCATTGGACTGTTAATCGGCTTGCTTGCCGGATTTGCCAGTTCGATGATACTAATCGCAATGCTTATTGGGTTACTATTTTCAACAATTACATATTTTATTGGGTGTTCAATAGTAAAATCAAAAATTGATGAGATTGTAAACACTAGCCACTAGCCACTAGCCACTAGTCACTAGTCACTAGCCACCAGTCATTAGTCATTTGTATCCAGCATCCAGTTAAGCGAAGCGCAATCCCGACCGCAGCGCCTGGGCATCCGGTATCTAGTATCCAGAATCCACTTTTGTAATACAAGGATCACTTCGGTACCCGTCCGTCGTTTGCCGGATTGCTACTTATTATACAAGTGGGTTCTCTTTTTCTGTGAAAGAAATATCGTTGCCAAAGCAATGCAGTGAAATGAAGCAATCCTCTATTTTGCTAATTACTTTAAAGCCCAAATTACAACCCAACTACTACAAAGTTGTTCTGTACCACTCCGAACTACGGCCCAGCATGCGAATTCCGGCAACAAAACCTTTAAGTTTCAGCACATCATCGTTTTCCATCCAGCTGTAGCAATCGTAGGTTTTTCCCGATTTCGGGTCGTAAATAGTGCCGTTGCTCCACTCTTCTTTTTTAGCATCATACTCAAAACCATTCAGAATTTGTATGCCCACCACCGAGCGCTCACGTAATGCCGGATCCGGATTTTCATCGTCCTTTGGAGGCGCTCCGTTTTCATATTTTTCAGGAATCATATAAACGATGGTACCAATGTACTTTCCATCCTGTTTTTCAACTTCAATTTTGGTTGTCTTTTCATCATTCCACCAAACGCCAACAATTTGATCGGCCTCTTGCGCCAAACCTGCCAAAGCATAAACTCCAAGGAAAAAAAGAATTACAAGCTTTTTCATAATGTCTGATTTTGAATTATTTTTAAGGAATAAATATAGAAAATTCAGAGAGTAATCCATTTGTTCCAAAAAAATCTATTTCAAATGAAGACCTTAAAACGTGTTTTGTTGGGAGTGCTTGGCTTCCTCCTTCTTGCTTTATTTGTTGGCTTTCTGGTGCTGCAGAATATTAAAACTTCGGCACTGCCCGATTATAACGAAAGCCTGAAACTGGAACGACTCCGCGAACCGGTTTCCCTATTTCGCGATGAACATGCCATTCCGCATATTTACGCTGAAAATGAAGCTGATTTGTACCGGGCTGTAGGTTTTGCCATGGCGCAAGACAGGCTGTGGCAAATGGATTTGTTACGGCGAGTAACACAAGGGCGCTTATCCGAGATATTAGGAAAAGACCAGCTGGAAACCGACCTGATGATGCGCGCAATTCGTATTCAGGAAAAGTCGGAAAAGATACTGGCAACTTCATCGCCGGAAATCATTACTGCCCTCGAAGCGTATTCCGACGGTATAAATCAGTACATCCGAAAATATCCGCTGCCACCCGAGTTTAAGGTGTTGCAATACAAACCTGAGCCGTGGGAGCCGGTGCATTGTATCAACCTGATTGGTTACATGTCGTGGGATTTATCGATGGGTTGGGGAACCGAATACTTCCTGCACCAATTACGCGCCGAGGTTTCGGATGAGAAAATTGCTGAGCTGATTCCCGATCTGAAAAACCATAAAACAGCTATCTATCCCGGGTTTGGGAATATTGAAATTGAGGCATCAGAGACTTTATTATCCGCCACCGAAAATTTAACGGAACTGGGTGCTGAGATTTTTAACGGAAGCAACAACTGGGCGGTTGCCGGTAAAAAAAGCCAAACCGGAATGCCGCTTCTGGCCAACGACATGCATTTGGGATTATTCGCTCCGGGCATCTGGTACCAAATGCACCAGGTTGTTGAGGGGAAAATAAATGTAACCGGCTTAGTGGTTCCCGGTCAGCCATTTGTTATTTGTGGCCACAACGACAGCATTGCCTGGGGAATGACCAATGTGATGGTGGACGACCTCGATTTTTATGCTGAGAAATTAAATGAAGATTCTACAAAATACTGGTTCGATGGGGCCTGGCACGATCTCCGGATTAAAAAGGAAATCATAAAAACCAAGGAGGGCGAGGAGTTTGAAGAGGTGTTGAAATTTACGCACCGCGGGCCAATAGTGAACCGTTTTAAAAAGGAAAAAGAAACACCGCTTTCCATTCGCTGGTTGGGCAACGAAATGAGTAACGAGATCAGGACTGTCTTCAGGTTGAACCGTGCCAACAACTGGAGCGATTTTCGTGATGCTGTCAGCACTTTTAAGTCGGTGAGCCAGAATGTGGTTTACGCCGATGTAAAAGGGAATATTGGTTTGCAATGTAGCGCCGGAGTGCCCATTCGTGCAGGTTCAGGAATTCAAATCTATCCCGGCGACAGTAGTAAATACGACTGGCAGGGACTGGTTTCGTTCGAAGAACTGCCTTACGAGTTTAATCCGGAGAGAGGTTACGTGTCATCAGCAAACAACAAAACCGTAACCGACGATTATCCGTATTACATTAGCTACTGGTTTGCAACACCCAGCCGCATCGACCGGATAAGGGAAATGCTGGAAGCCAAAGAAAAGTTGGGTATCGATGATTTTAAAGCCATTCAAGGCGATTGGAAATCGAAGACGGCAGAGCAAATGACTATAGTTTTTATTGAATCGCTTAAAAAACAATCGGGGTTTAATGAAACAGAACAGGCAGCTTTCAACAAACTAAAAGCATGGGATTACAACCTTACACGAGAAAGTCAGGCAGCCTCTATTTTCGAAATTCTATATCTAAAATCGATGGAGAACCTGGTTAAAGATGAACTGTCGCCTGAGCTTTTTGAAGGCATGCTGGGGCAAAAAGTGTTACTCGAGAACCTGATGATAAACTTCCTGGCTGAAGGGCAATCGCAGTGGGCGGACAACGTGATGACTGAACAAACCGAAAGTTTTGATGATATTGTGGCGCTGTCGTTTAACGAAACGGTTGAGGAGCTAACAGCAACCCTCGGAAACAATGTTGATGACTGGAGCTGGGGCAAAATACATTCGTTTACGCTGGCTCATCCGCTGGGAGTGGTTGACATTCTCAATAAAGCCTTAAAATTAAACCGCGGACCGTTCGAGGTACCGGGAAGTTTTCATACGGTGTGCCCATATTCGTATTCGTACAAAAATTTGTATGAAACCGTGCACGGCGCATCGCATCGACACATTTTCAGCATGGCAAACTGGGACGATTCGGAGACAATTATTCCAACCGGGACAAGTGGTATTCCGGCCAGCAATTTCTACCTCGATCAAACTGAAATGTACTTGAATAACCAATATCACCCCGATCTGTTTACAAAACAAAATGTGGAAAACAAGGCCCGTTTTAAAATGCAATTGAAACCTGAATAATTACTGGTTTTAGCACTATTTAAGATAATTTGCTTTTTGTGATAAACTTAGTTCTTATTCTGTTTGTTCCCTTTTAAAGATAAGCACAGCGTTATGAGCAAAAAATCACCAGCACCCATTTATGTGGTATCGGGCGGAACAGGAATTGCCGGAAACAACCTGGTTCAGGCCATATTGATTCAGTACCCCGAAAACAAGGTTCCTGTGGAAATTATCGGGCGGGTAAACTCCGAAGATGAGGTTTTCGACATCATTATGAGAGCCAAAGCTGATAACGGGTTGATTGCTCATACGATGGTGAATCCTGAATTGCGCCACAAGATTAATGAACTGGGGAAAGAGTTTAATGTTCGGGTAATTGATTTAATGGGCGAACTGGCCGGTTATTTAGATGAAACGCTGAATGTAGAACCGATGGTGCATCCCGGGTTATACCGCGAGATTAATCATCAGTATTTCGACCGGATTGATTCTATCGAATTCACTTTGTCGCACGACGATGGCATGAGCCCCGAGCGACTGCACAATGCCGAGATTATTTTAACCGGCGTTTCGCGTGCCGGAAAAACGCCGCTCAGTGTGTACCTGGCCATGTACGGCTGGAAAGTGGCCAACGTGCCACTGGTACCCGGTATTCAGCCGCCGGATGAACTTTTTCAGGTGGACCCAAGCCGCGTATTTGGATTACACATTGGTGCCACCCAGTTAATTGCACATCGTCAGAAAAGAATTGCCAGTTGGGAGAATCATCGTCTCGAATCCTACGTCGATCAACGTGCTGTGCGCGAAGAGATCCGGAAAGCCATGTTTGTATTCGATAGGGGAGGTTTTACGGTTATCAATGTTTCCAATAAACCCATTGAAAGTACGGCCAACGAAATTCTGTCGTACATGTCGAAACGGTTTTCATATCGCGGGCGAAAACTGGCTTCGCCTTACCATGGGCCGGAGGAGCCCAAACAGGAATAGTTGAGCTAAAGATTTGTACCAGAGTTTCCGTAGGTAATTCTGTATTGTAATTTTTTTTACCCTGAGCGACGGTTTTTTCAATTTAATGTGTCAAATGTTTATAAAGGCCAATATTGCTATTAACTATAGGGCATAAATATTTTCATGTGTGAAATGTTTAACAAATTGCATAACTCTTTGTAACTTAAGCACAATAAATTGATCGTTAAATTCCAAAAAACCATGATAAGACTAACAAAATTCAGTTTAGTTTTCCTGTTACTTCTGGCTGGCAGCGTGTATGCACAAGACGAACTGTTAACGATTCAGCAGGCCGTAGAACAGGCTATCGGTTACAATGCCGAACTCAACCAGATGCGGGCGCGTTTGGTTCAAAAGGAAAACGAGTGGCGAATTAACACGGGCGTTTCTGCCCCCGAAATCAGTTATTTTAAAGAAGGTATCAGCGATGATCCAACGGCGCCGTTTGCCGAAAAACGTGTGGCCATAACGCAGGAAGTGGATTTCCCGTTAACGTCGGTTTATCGTGTAAAAGCCTTGAAACAGGAAGTGGAGGCGCAAAAAAATGTTATTGTTGCTAAAGAGAAGGAAATCAATTCGCAGGTAAAAAGTAAATACATCGAAGTGGTGTATGCTCTTTATTTGCAGCGCTCGCGCGAAAATCAATTAAATCTTGCGCAAGACCTGTACAATGCAGTATATACCAAGTTTGAAACAGGTTTGGGAAATGGCATCGATTTGGCAAATGCCGAAATTCAGTTGGATGAGGCCCGAAACGATCTCGACCAGAGTGAGTGGATTTTGCACCAGGCACGCTACGGACTTTTTAACGTTATGGGATTGCCCATCGAGGAGCAAAAGTACAGTATTCAGTTTGCCGACACCTTGTATGCCACCGATATTGATATTTCGCAAATTCAGGCGCTGGCGGTTCAGGAAGAGCAACCTGCTTACCGGGCATCAATGAATTTGCTGAATGCTTCCGACTATTTTCTGAAAGAAGCCAAAAGCAACATTCTGCCCGATGTTCGGTTTAGTCTCTACAAACAGGATTATGGCACCGGTTACGATTTTAACGGTTTTGAGATTGGTTTGAGCATTCCTATCTGGTATCCGTTCGATCAGAAAGGCAAAATACAAATGGCCACCGCCCGAAAGGAGGAGCTGCTCTGGAACCAAAAGGAAATCCGCCTGAACATGAAAAAGGAAATTGAATATGCCTGGCACAATTATTCGGTGAGCCGTTCGATCGTAAACCGTTATCACGATTCGATGCAGGAGCGTTCGTCGAAACTGCAGAGCATGTCGTTACGAGCCTATCAACTGGGCGAAATCGACCTTCTCGAACTACTAAATGCGCAACAGATCTATTTAAAAAGTGAGCAGCGTTATTTAACTGCCCTCCGCGATTATTATATGCAATTGGCTGCCCTCGAGCAGTACCTCAATCAGGAATTAATCTATTAGCAATACACAACTAAAACGATATGAAGACCAAATTTATTCACCTCGGAATTGTAATTATCCTTTTCTCATTTGCCGCCTGTAATTCGGGAAATGAGCCGAAAGAAGAAAAAGTAGCGGTTGAAACCGATGTGCCGCCATCGTTAAAAGATGGTACCGACAAAGTGGTCGAAATCAAGTTGTCGGATAAAGAGCGCGGTGAACTTTCGATAAAAACGGAAGCCATAAAAAGCGAATTTGTCGATCATCAGATTTTGGCGCCGGGCGTTGTTTTTCCGTCGCCGGGGCATTCCAGCATTATCAGTACGCCAATTAACGGACAGGTTACAGCCATTAACGTTTACGAAGGAAACCGGGTGAATAAAGGCCAGGAACTGTTTCGTATTCAAAGTCTGGAATACGGAAACCTGATTTCGGAATACCTGCAGGCTTATGCACAGGAGTCGTTTCAGAAAAGCCGTTTGGCCCGTTTACAGCAGTTGGTTGAGGAGCGGATTAGCTCAACCAGCGAACTGGAGCAGGCAACAGCTGAATACCAGCGGGCATCAGCTTCGTTAAAATCGGCCTACGCGAAATTGCGGGCGGTTGGTGTTCCCGATTCGGAAATTGCCAAGTTTTCTGACTCCGGTAATTTTGAGCCAACACTAAAAATTGTTGCACCGATAGACGGTGTAATCGAGAAGAATTTTGTAGAACTGGGGCAGTCGGTAAATGCGCTGGAAAACCTCTCGCGCGTCCTCGATACGCACGAGGTGCTCATTCGCGGTTACGTTTCACCCGGCGATGCAGTGCTGGTGGAACCCGGGAATTTGGTTGAAATTTCGAAACGTGAGCAGGAAGATGTTACCATAAAAGGAAAAATTACTTCGGTAAATCCCGGACTGGATGAAACCAGTCGCTCAGTGGTGGTAAATATTATTATTCCGTCGGAAGATGGCTGGCCCAAACCGGGCGAAAACCTCAGGTTGGCAATCACTTCCGAATCGCAAAAAGAAACTGTGGCCATTCAGTTGCAGGCGCTTACTTACGATGGCGATCAGCCCATTGTTTTTGTGAAAAAAGATGCGAATACTTTTGAACGCCGACCCATTGAAGTGGAGCAAATAAAAGGCGATTTTGTATTTGTTGCCTCGGGGCTTTCCGCCGGCGAAGAAGTGGCCGTTACAAAAGTGTTTAGCTTAAAAGCGCTGTCGCGTTTCGATATCATTTCTGAAGAATAAAACCATAAAAAACTCGGCTGATGCTTCAAAATATAATTTCATTTAGTGTTCGTCAAAAATACGTAGCCTTATCTCTGGTGATATTAATGGCTGTTGCCGGCTACTTTTCGTTGATAAACCTGCCCATTAACTCGCAGCCGGATGTAACGCCGGTGCAGGTTTTAGTAATTACAAAGGCCGGTCGTTATTCTCCTTTCGACGTAGAAAAGCTGGTAAGTTACCCGATAGAAACGGCCATGAACGGTTTGCCCGATGTGGCTGAAGTTCGCTCCATTTCGCAATTCGGACTGTCGGCGGTTACCGTTGAATTTGATGAGGGAACAGATATTTATTTTGCCCGGCAGATTGTTAGTCAAAGGCTGCAATCCATAGTCGATGAGTTGCCGCCGGGTGTTTCAAGCCCTTCGCTGGGACCCATTTCAACAGCACTTGGCGAGATTTATCAGTATGTGGTTAAAGGTGAAAATTATTCGCTGTCGGAACTGCGCGAAATTCAGGACTGGTTAATCGCTCCGCAATTAAAAATTGTAAGGGGGGTAACGGAGATCAATTCCTTTGGCGGATTTGTAAAACAGTACAACGTTATCATTCAGCCGGGTTTGCTGCGCACCTACAGCATCGGTATTTCAGAAGTGATGGATGCCATTGCACAAAACAACAGTGTGTCGGGCGGAAATTACATTCAGCACAACGGCGAGCAGTACATTATTCGCGGTGTGGGGCAAATTACCAGCATGGATGATGTGCGGAATATCATCGTAAAAAATATTGATAACAAGCCCATTTTTATAAAAGATATTGCCAGTGTTGTTGAAGGAAAGCAGATCAGGCAGGGTGGTGTTACCAAAGACGGAAAAGGCGAGGTGATTACCGGAATTGTGATGATGTTGCGTGGCGGAAACGGCCGTGAAGTTATTTCGGAGATTGAAGATAAAATTGAAGAAATTAACCGCAGTCTGCCGGAAGGTGTTAGCGTAGAGAAATTCTACGATCAGTCGGACCTGATTAAAAGAACAACCTCTACCATTTCTACCAACTTGTTGGAAGGTGGTTTTTTGGTTATCGTTGTTTTACTGCTGTTGCTTGGCGAGATTTCCGGAGCACTGATTGTTGCCATGGTAATTCCGTTTTCGATGTTGTTTGCCTTTATCGGAATGCGCGAATTCGGACTGGCAGCCAACCTGATGAGTTTGGGAGCTATCGACTTCGGAATGGTGGTTGACGGTTCGGTGGTTATGGTGGAAAACATTGTTCACGACCTGCAAAAGAACAAGAAAGAGTCGAAAGATGAAGTGATTCGAAAAGCAGCCAATCATGTGGTGCGGCCCATCTTTTTCGGTGTACTCATTATTCTGATGGTTTATGTTCCGATCATGACTTTCAGTGGAATGGAAGGTATTTTGTTCCGCCCGATGGCGATAACAGTGGCAGCTGCCGTTTTTGGATCGTTGTTGCTGGCACTCATTTTTGTTCCTGCCATGTCGGCCGTTGTATTCCGAAAAAAGGTAAAAGTACGCCGAAACTACCTGATCGAATGGATGCGGCCACGCTACCAAAAAGGACTGGAAAAGAACATGAATAAGCTTTGGTTTGTGGGTTCTTCTGCACTGGCCATCTTCGTCGTATCGATATTTTTAATGACACGGTTGGGAACTGAATTCTTGCCGGAGCTCGATGAAGGTTCTATTCTGATCGAGCAAGTGCGCATGCCTTCGGTAACGTTGGAAGAATCGATGGAAAATGCCGATTGGCTGGCCGGCAAGATCATGGAAAATATTCCTGAAGTGGAAACAGTGGTCCCCAAAACCGGTCGCTCCGATCTGGCCAACGACTGGATGGGTGTTCACCAAACCGATGTGTGGGTGGTACTGAAACCCATTGAAGAGTGGTCGAAAGGTGTAACAAAAGAAGATATTATAAGAAGGATAGAGCCTTATTTGCAAACCGAGCCCGGTTTGGCGTATAATTTCACGCAGCCAATTGCCATGCGCGTTGACGAGTTAACAAGCGGCGTAAAATCCGACCTGGCAGTAAAAATTTATGGCGAAGATTTGGATGTGCTTGATCAAGTTGGCGAGAATATTTCTGTACTGCTAACCAACCTGCCGGGAACTGATAATTACTATGTGGAACAATCAGCCGGGCAGCCATACTTAACCGTAAATATCGATCGGGAGGCGGTGGCGTCGTTTGGCTTAAATGTGGATGATGTGCAAAAAGTAGTTGAGGCCGGTATTGGCGGGCAGGAAGCCGGGCAATTGTACCAAGGACAACGACATTTCGGAATCGTAGTGCGTTATCCTGAAAATATTCGCGACCAGTTGCCAAAAATTGCAGAAGCTCCGGTGCATCTTCCGGGCGGCGGTTATATTCCGTTAAAACGGGTGGCAAATATCGAATTACAGGAAGGTCCGCGCGAAATTCAGCGGGAAAATGGCTGGCGACGATTAATTGTTGGAATCAACATTAAAGACATAGACCTGGGAACCTACGTTTCGCAACTGCAGGAGCAGATAGATAAAAGTGCCAGTATCCCGTCAGGCTATTTTATTGATTACGGCGGAACCTTCGAAAATCAGCGCCGTGCCATGCGTCATTTAATGCTGGTAGTGCCTCTTTCAATCTTTATTATTATTGGTTTAATGTACCTGAACTTCGGGAAAATGCGTTATGCCATTCTGATCTTACTGAACCTGCCGTTTGCTTTGTCGGGAGGAGTTTTCCTGCTATGGATCAGAGGAATGTATCTGTCGGTAACGGCAAGTATCGGATTTGTGGCATTGTTTGGGGTTGCGGTACTCAATGGTATTGTGCTGGTCGATCATATAAACATGTTGCGGAAAGAGAAAAAAGGCGACCTTAAAAAGCTGGTCATTGAAGGATCGGTAGATCGTTTGCGCCCGGTTTTGATGACGGCACTGGTAGCCAGTTTGGGTTTTATTCCAATGGCGTTTAATACCGGCCCTGGTTCTGAAGTTCAACGTCCGTTGGCAACAGTGGTAATCGGTGGTCTGGTAACTTCAACATTCTTAACACTTTTGGTGTTGCCAATTGCGTATTATTGGATTGAACGGAAAAAGGCTCCGGCGAAAGAGGCTTAGCCGATACCGAACAGTGATGGTCTCACTCAAAGTGAGGCTATCACTATTCTGAAAAATCCGGGGCTGTATATATTACGTTTATACAGCCCCGGATTTTTGCAATTAATAGTTTATAAACGGAAGTGATTCAATTGCGCACCGACAGGGTGGCTGGTTTTTATAGTTCTAATTGTTCCGATTTGCGATAAAGCATAGATTTGTATTCTTCTTTCATCGATTCACTTAAGAAACTTGCCTCAATGAATTTGTTCCACTTGGGGATCATCTTTTTATATCTTTTAAAAATGTTTTCTATCACCTTTTGATTTAAACCGGCACCTTTCATTGCAATCTCAAAATCTTTCTTTTTAATTTTCTTTTTCTTGCCATTTAAGTTTAAAGCCAGATCCTCATCATCTCCTTCCACTACCAGTTCGGTGGCGACCAGATCATAGGCAGGGCATAAATCATAATTGGAATTTTCTTTCAATAAAGAGAAGTTTTTTAGGTGCATATCATTATTTCCAGTCAAAAAACTAAACAACACTAATTCAAAAAAGTCGGTTACATTCAATCCCGGATTAGCGCTATATTTTCTTATTGCCCTGGCTATTTGTTCATATGATCCTTTGTACTTGTGTTCGGTCAGGCGTTCAGTTATTTGACACATGTCTTCCATGTGGAGCTTACCTTCTTCTGTTCTGTCGATTCGTTTTGTTATGTAAGCTAATTCTCCTGATTTCAATCTAATAAGTGAATGTTCCACTGTTTTTAATTTGCTAAGCTCAGCCAAATGCATTGTTAAATCTTCAACTTCAGGTAAGCTTGGATAGATTTTCGTTTGGGGTTTTAGTATGTACTCACCCCAAAGGCCTACAATTGTAAATCTTTCAGGTTCTGATGAGTTTTCTGAAAGGCCAAGGGAGAGTTTAGGCTGAACGCCTGTTACTGTTTTTTGACTTTTGATCACTTGTTCAGCCAACTCCAGAATTTGATCTTCTGTAAAGTTCAATTCCGGAGGCTGAACCTTTCCAAAGAATTTTTTGCAGCATTTCTCATGATACCCTTTTGAGCCGGCTTTTGTAGTCAGCTCATCAGAATCAATTTCCTTGTAACAATAAAGACATTTATTCTCCATCTTTTTCTTGCGCTTGTATTGATACTGCTCCTATGCAATCATGGCAGGTTTTTAATAGTATGCTCATTCTGTCTCTGGGATCTAATTTCCAGTTTTTTTGAGCAATATCCAGTAGCCATCCCTCTGGAATTAATCCATCAAAAAAAGGGAATAGAATTTTACTATCATATGTATTGCCGGTAAGTGGAAGCGTTATACTGATTGCTTCTGATTCCGGGTGTTGAAGGTATGATTTCTCATATTGAAAATGATAACCATCCTCATCTTCCGTCAATAATCCGGCCCATTTGCCATGCATGTAAACTTTAGCTATTTTCATCTCTTTCTGTTGGTATCGGTCCAAGTTCATGTCCGAATAATGATAATATTTGATTGACTTTGTCAAGCATTAATGATTCTTTCCCTTGTTCCAGATCGCGAACAAATCGTAATCCAACTCCAGCTTTAAACGACAGGTCTTCCTGCGTTAATCCAAGGCTTTTTCGCCTTTCTTTTACAAATTGACTCAATTTATTCATAGTTTTATTATACCTGATCGGGTATAAATATAATAAAAATATATGAAGCTATACCCATTCAGGTATAAAAAAGGTGATCTGAAATTGAATTATACTCAATCGGGTATAATTCAATTACTTATTAAAGCAGTAAAACCGCTTAGCGCATAAAAGAGACTTTTTTAATGCTGCTGGTGTTGCCAATTGCCTATTATTGGATTGAACGTAAAAAGGCTTCGGCAAAAGAAGGTTAGCAGAAATAAAACAGTGATGGTCTCACTAAAAGTGAGGCTATCACTATTCTGATGAATCCGGGGCTGTATAATTTTAATAAATGGTTCGACTTTTAAGCTTTTTGAAACCTTGAAGGTCATCCGCACCCATCAAAAGTATTTCCTCAACCATTCAGTCATCACTCTCACCACAAAATTAGTCGTTATCACCCCGGAATTAGCCGTCATCACCCAAAATAAGGGCTTATCACCTGTCCGGAGGGAGTTATCACCCGGAAATTGATCGTTATCACCCGGCAATAGGATGTTATCACTTGCATTTTGTCGGTTATCACCGGAGAGATTTTACAAAATGGTAGTGATAGGCAGAAAAAATGAGTGATTATCTGTTTTTTGTGGGTGATAGCTGTGGAGGCCTACGCGCTTAGCGCATACAGCAGAGAAATTTTCAGAAATCCCCGCGCAAGTTTTTAAAAGCTTCGGTGTCATACCTTAAAATTCAACAAAAACATAAATTTAAGTAGATGAAAACAAAGTTTAGCTGGCGTGCCTTTATCAGTTTTGGATTAACCTGGGGAATTTTAGTGATCCTGGTGTCGGGTGTAATTTTGTATGTCGCTCCTCCGGGACGTTACGCCCATTGGGTAAACTGGGAATTGGCAGGTTTATCAAAAGAAGGCTGGCAGGCCATACACACTCTATTCTCGCTGGGTTTTATCGTACTTTCCGTATTTCACCTGTTTGCGGTGAACTGGAAAGCCTTTGTGTCTTATCTGAAATCGAAAACCACAAAAGGATTCAGCAAGAAACGGGAACTTATTTTTTCAATCGTAGCTGTGCTGGTATTCTTTTTCGGCACTGTATTTTCCCTTCCGCCTTTTCAAACGGTTATGGATTTTGGCGAATCGGCTACCAATTCGTGGGAGAAAACCGAAGAGCGGGCACCCGTTCCTCATGCCGAGTTATTAACGCTTACCGAACTGGCGCATCAGCTTGATATCGAGTCGGTAGATGAAATTACACGCAAGTTAGACAGTCATAAAATTATTTACAAGGATACGCACACCCAAACTTTGCAGGAAATAGGAGAAGCGAATAATTCAACTCCTTTGGAGATTTATGAGATTATTGAAAAGAAGCCGGCCAATCATGGTCAGGGAATGGGCGTTGGACGAAAGACGATTGAAGATTTCGCGAAAGAACTGAATAAAAGTACCGACGAGTTGATGCAGATGCTGGAAAAGAACAACATCGACGCCAAACCGACTGAAACTTTACGCACCATCGGCGAGAATAATGGTCTTCCACCACGCGATGTTTACAAAATCCTTTCCGAATAATTACATGTACCTTTAAAAAGTGGTATTTTTCTAATCAGAATGTCCGACACCGATAGCATAGAACAATTAAAACAGGGAAGCGAAGCGGCTTTCAAAAAACTGGTCGACACGCATCAGAAACTGGTGGTGAATACCTGCTATGGTTTGGTGCAGAACCGCGAAGATGCTGAAGATATTGCGCAGGATGTTTTTGTTGAAGTGTACCGGAACATCGATAAATTCAGGGCCGACGCAAAACTTTCAACCTGGTTGTACCGAATTGCAGTGAACCGCTCGTTAAACCACATTCGCGATAATAAAAAGCACAAGTGGTTTCATTCGTTCGAAGATGAGGTGGCGGCCAAAAACAGGGAAGTGATGCAGGTTAGCACAGCAAATACCGACGAGCCGGAATACGACTTCGAAAACAAACAGCGGGCAATTATTTTAAAGGAGGCCATTAACAGTTTGCCGCAAAATCAGAAAGTAGCTTTTACCTTAAGTAAATACGAAGAGCTGTCGTACCAGGAAATTGCAGCGATTATGGATCTCTCGGTTTCATCGGTTGAGTCGCTCTTATTCAGGGCTAAAAAGGGGCTGCAGAAAAAGCTGTACAAGTGCTACAAAAAAAAGTGCCTGTAAGCGCAAGTTTTTAAGAATGAACGTGTCATACTAATAAGTGCAAAAGAAATGAAGTGTAAGAATGTACATAGCAAGTTGATTTTTTTCCTGGAGAAGGAGCTGCCGGATTCAGAAATGAAGCAGGTGCAGCAACACCTGGATGAGTGTTCAGAATGTGCTCTCTTTGCAGCGGAAATGAAAAATACACTCCAAATTCTGGATAGCGATAAAGTTACCGATGAAAATCCATTCTTCTTTACCCGCGTAAAAGCGCGACTTGAGAAACAGGAGGAAGAACAGCCTGTTTCGCGTCCGGTTTTGGTTCGTATTTTACAGCCGGTAGCCTTTTCAATTATTCTGCTACTGGGTATATACGGCGGTTTTAAACTGGGCGAATCACCTGATGCAACGGTTGCTGACAGCCAGTTGAGCGAGCAGGAAATGGTGCCGTTCTGGAATGAACTGGAAGCCGAGCCAATCGAAACATTTTTAATGGAATAACAAATGGCAACAAAAAATACATATCGCATATTAATCTGGTTGGTTGTAATTCTGGCAGCCACAAACCTGTCGATGGGAATTTCATTCTGGTACCACAAGCAACAGGATAAAAAAGCAACAGAAACACAACAGGTTGAGATGCCCTCGGAACAACGGACGCGTTTTTTCCGCGAGCAACTGAACCTGCAGCCCGATCAGGTAGATTCTTTTAGAGAATTGAACAGAACTTACAACCGGAGTGCACGCCGGATATCTGATCAGCTTACTCAATTACGAATTGAAATGGTAGAAGAAATGGGAAAAGCCGATGCTGACACCGCAAAACTTCATGCAATTTCAGTCGAAATCGGGGAGATGCACAAAACCTTAAAGGATTTAACTGTTGATTATTATCTCGATATGAAAGCAGTTTGCAACGAAAACCAACAGGAGAAACTAAAAGAAGTTTTCCTGTCGATGACAAAATCAAAAGAAGATGTTTCCTTGCCACAACGTGGCGGCCGGCGCTACGGGCGGCAGAACAGAGAGTAAATAACAATTTAAATAGGAATAAGATGAAAACTAGCAAGTTATTTAACGTTGCCTGGGTGTTATTTGCCCTGGTGTTAACAACAACAACCGTATTTGCACAACGCGGAAGACGAGCAAACCCGGTACAAAACAATCAGAATCTTCCTTGTTTGACTCAGATTTCGAATCTGACAGAGGAACAGGAAACAAGTATTCAGGAACTCGAAGCCAGTCACCAAAAAACAATGGCAGAATTGCGTACAGAACGACGCTCAACAATTAATGCTGTTGAGAAAAGCGAGATCAGAACAGAAATGCTGAAAAAGGTGGAGGCACACCGCAACGACATGAAATCGCTTTTAACCGAAGAGCAGCAAATTCAATACGATCAGCTTCAGGCTTCTATGGGTTACGGACGAAATCAGAATGTGGGAAGAGGGAATAGAAACTTTTCCGCGAAACGGGGAGGTCGGGGAAATTTTGCCCGCGGTAATGGCCGTGGAGCCTGTTATTCGCAACCTGCTTATAATGGCCGCAACTATAATAACAGACCCAATTACAGAAACAATCGAAATACCTGGTAATGGTCAGGGAAACAACCAATACTAAATCGCCGATTCAGCTACCCAAAAATGAAATAAGAGGTGAAAGAAAGTTTAATTGAAAAAATTAGTAAAGATGAAAACAGTAGAAAAACTCGGAATTTTAGTGTTGATGACGGTAACATTACTTTTTACGTCCTGCTCGGAAACAGAACAAATTGATGAATCGTTGGCTGCGGCCGACAAAAGTGTAGAGCTGGCTGGTATTTGTCAGGACAGTTGTACTTTCGATGAACCATTAACCGACGCAGATATTGAAGGTTTGCTGTTGATGCGCGAGGAAGAAAAACTGGCGCACGATGTTTATATGCATTTTTACGGGCTGTACAGCCAGCAACTATTTCTGAATATTGCCAACAGCGAACAAAACCATATGGATGCGGTGCTTGCACTTCTTGACGGATATGGAATTGAAGATCCGGCGCTGGAAGGTGGGGGCGAATTTTCGAATGAAGAACTGGGCAGCCTTTATTCTTCATTGATTGACCAGGGATCGGCAGGTTTGGTTGAAGCACTGAAAGTAGGGGCAACGATAGAAGATTTGGACATTGCTGATCTACAAAATCTGTTGGCCGAGACGGAAAACACCGATATCATTCGCGTTTACGAAAACCTGCTGCAAGGTTCGGAGAACCACATGCGTGGCTTTGTGCGAAACCTGGAAGTGCTGGGCGAAACTTACACCCCGCAGTTTATTTCTGTGGAAGAATTTGAAACAATTCTGGCTGCAAGTAATTCGCAGGGTTATGGTGTCGGTGGTCAGGGAATGGGCAACGGCAGACAAGGCTATGGACAAGGAGGTTACCGAAACGGTCAAAACAAATAACAAAGACCCGGAATTGCTTATTGATGATCAGGAGGCTGTCTTTTTTAGGCAGCTTTTTCTGTGTATTATTAAATCCTTGCCGATGCAGGCCGCGATTCATTCAGATCGTTTTTTTTTCTAGTTAATGGTTAAAACCCTGCTCCCGAAACTTCGGGATTATTGTAGCTACTTTAGTTTCTATAAATTTCCATTATAAAAGGAAGTAGATTTGAGTACAGAGATTTGAGTATTGAGACTCATTTTGCTTTTTCTCTCTACTCACTACTCACTACTCACTACTCATTACTCATTACTCAATACTCATGTTTGCTTTGTCAATTATTCTTTTTTTGAATTTCATTCAACCTTAAACCTATGTACTTTCAGTGCATGTGGTTTATTTTCATTTCCATAGCCGTCGGGATAAAACCTGGCAGTTTATTCAAAAGAAATGCCTTTCAAAACAGGAGCTTCTTCACGTAAGTATTAAAAATCGGACGAAAATGTACCTTACGTTTACATTATTGCTAATAAAGTATAAATTTGTAAGCTCAAAATTCGAAAAGTTAAAAAGGCTGTAAAAGCCGAACAGACAAATTAAGGCAGAAAAATAAACATCATGGCACGTTTAAAAATTAAAGAGATTCTGAAGAATGGAGAAACTGGCAGCGAGGTGGTTGCCAAAGGTTGGGTGAGAACAAAACGAGGTAGTAAAAATGTAAATTTTATTGCCCTTAATGATGGCTCTACCATTCATAATCTTCAGGTGGTGGTTGATGTTGCAATTTTTGACGAAGAATTATTACACAAGATAACAACCGGAGCTGCAATTGCCGTAACCGGTGAATTGGTAGAATCGGCTGGTAGCGGACAGAGCGTAGAGCTAAATGCAAAATCGATTGATTTGCTTGGCGCTGCCGATCCTGATAAATATCCGATTCAGCCCAAAAAACATTCATTGGAGTTTTTGCGCGAAAATGCACACCTGCGTTTCCGCACCAATACTTTTAGTGCCGTTTTTCGTATCCGTCATGCTATGGCTTTTGCCATTCATAAATATTTTAACGAAAAAGGATTTAACTACCTGCACACGCCAATTGTAACGGCCAGCGATGCCGAGGGCGCCGGACAAATGTTCCGCGTTTCAACACTCGATGCTAAAAATCCGCCGTTAACAGAAGAGGGCGGAGTTGATTTTAGCCAGGACTTTTTCGGAAAAGCTACCAACTTAACCGTTTCCGGTCAGCTGGAAGGAGAGTTAGGCGCATTAGCACTTGGCGAGATTTATACGTTCGGTCCTACATTCCGTGCCGAGAATTCGAATACTACACGTCACCTGGCAGAGTTCTGGATGATCGAACCTGAAATGGCTTTTTACGATTTGAAAGACAACATGGATTTGGCAGAAGAATTCCTGAAATACTGTATTCAATATGCTTTGGATAACTGCATGGATGATCTGCAGTTTTTGGCTCAGCGACTGAAAGAGGAAGAAAAAAACAAACCACAAGACCAGCGTTCGATGGATTTGATTGAAAAGCTGGAGTTTGTGCTGAAAAACGATTTTGTGCGTTTGCCATATACCGAGGCGATCGATGTTTTGAAAAACTCGAAACCTTATAAAAAGAAAAAATTCCAGTTTCCGGTGGATTGGGGCGTTGACTTGCAAAGCGAGCACGAACGTTACCTGGTAGAGAAACACTTTAAGTGCCCGGTAATTCTTACCGATTATCCGAAAGACATTAAAGCGTTCTACATGAAACAGAATGATGATGGCAAAACTGTTGGTGCTATGGATGTGTTGTTCCCGGGGATTGGCGAAATTATCGGAGGTTCGCAGCGCGAGGAAGACCTTGAGAAGCTGACTACACGTATGGAGGAGATGGATATTCCGGCCGAAGAAATGTGGTGGTACCTTGACACCCGTCGTTTTGGTTCGGTAGTACACAGCGGCTTTGGTCTTGGTTTCGAGCGCCTTATGCTTTTTGTTACCGGAATGGGCAACATCCGCGATGTAATCGCTTTTCCGCGGACACCTAAAAATGCCGAATTTTGATGGTGTAATTTAGAAAAGCTACTCCGAAAAAAATATTATTTTTACGGAGGTAACAATTGGGATTATGGAGCAAAAACTAACACTACAACAGAAGCTGCTCCAAAAGTTATCACCTCAGCAAATTCAGGTGATCAAACTTTTGGAAATCCCAACTATGCAACTCGAGCAGCGGATTAAAAAGGAGCTGGAAGAAAATCCGGTTTTGGAACTGGAATCGGATAATCCCTCGTCGGTTGACGACCAAATGGATGACGGACAAGATAATAATAACGATATTGATAACGAAGAGTTTTCAATGGACGATTATTATGAAGACGAGGAAATTCCCACCTACAAATTAAACGTTAATAATTACTCAAAAGACGATAAATACATCGATGTGCCGTTTTCGGTAGGTACCAGTTTTCACGAGTTTTTGCACGAACAACTGGGGCTGGCCGATTTGGATGATGAGGAGCAGCAACTGGCCGAATACATTATCGGAAACATTGATGACGACGGATACCTTCGGCGCGATTTGATGGCCATTAGCGACGATTTGGCTTTTAACATGAACCTCGATGTTCCGGAGGAAAAACTGGAGAAAATTTTATTGGCTATCCAGGATTTTGATCCTCCTGGAATTGCGGCCCGCGATTTACGCGAATGTTTACTGTTGCAGCTTGAGCGGAAGGAGAACAAGGATTTTCAGTTGGCAAAAACCATTGTAAAAGACTATTTCCAGGAATTTACAAAAAAGCATTACGATAAAATCAGAACAAAACTGGAGCTTACCGATGAAGAACTGAAAAAAGGAATCGACGAGGTTCTTAAGTTAAATCCGAAACCGGGCAGTTCGTACAGTAATCCGCTAAACAAATCAAATCAGCATATTGTGCCGGATTTTATTCTGGAGTTGGTTGACGGAGAATTAAGCCTGTCGCTGAACCAGCGTAACGTTCCGGAGCTAAAAATCAACGATACCTATAGCGAAATGCTGAGAACCATGAGCCAGAACCAGAAAGCACAAAAATCCGACAAAGAAGCGGTAACTTTTGTGAAACAAAAACTGGATTCGGCAAAATGGTTTATCGATGCCATACACCAGCGGCAAACTACTTTGTTGCTTACCATGTCGGAAATCATCAGCTTTCAGAAAGAATATTTTCAGGAAGGCGACGAAACCAAACTTCGCCCGATGATTTTAAAAGACATTGCCGAGAGAACCGGGCTCGATATTTCAACCATATCAAGGGTTTCGAACAGCAAATACATACAAACGCATTTTGGAATTTACCCGCTCAAATATTTCTTTTCCGAAGGTATGGCAAAAGACGATGGGGAGGAGGTTTCAACACGCGAAATCAAAAAAATTCTGCAGGAATGTATCGAAGGCGAGGACAAACGCAAGCCTTTAACGGATGAGAAACTGGCGAAAATCCTCAAAGAAAAATCGTACAATATTGCACGAAGAACTGTTGCCAAATACCGCGAGCAGCTGGGAGTACCGGTAGCTCGTTTACGAAAAGAATTATAAAATGTCGGAGAGAATAGCGCGAATTATATCTGTAATATTTCACCCGGTATTGATTCCGACGATTGGCATGTTTCTGCTTCTGCATTCCGGATTTTATTTCGATTTACTTTTATGGGAAGCCAAACGTTTTGTGTTGTTGGTGGTGTTTTTTACTACCTGTATTTTGCCTTTGCTTTCGGTGGCAGTACTCGCTTTGAATCCGCGTTTTAATATAAATATGCCCGGGAGCCGCGACCGTTTACTTCCTTTGATAAGCGCATCGGTTTTTTACTACCTGGGATTTATTTTATTACGAAAGGTGCAGGCTGTTCCCGAGTTTAAACTGTTTATGCTGGCTTCGGTGCTGGTACTTGTTGTGTTGCTCGTTGTTTCGTTAAAATGGAAGATCAGCAACCACATGGCAGCCATTGGCGGGCTAAGCGGAACCTTGTTTGCGCTGGCGTTCCGGCATGGGGTGAACCCGGTTTATTCGGTTTTAATTGTAGTATTGTTGTCAGGATTAATCGGCACTGCCCGGCTTATTCTCGGCAAACACGATTTGAAACAGTTGATTGCCGGCTACGGACTTGGTTTTATTGTTCTTTACCTGGTGCTTTATTTTGTGTGAGGAGTATTACTTCATGATCCCCGGGAATCACCACCGGAAATGAAAGGATATCATTATTGTTTCACGCAAAGAAAAGAAGAAGCGCAAAATTCGCAAAGGTATAGCATCTGTTTTGCGTGCTTTGTGAAAACTTTGTGATCTTCTGTGTGAACTTTTTTGTTTTGCCAAAGTGTCTTTCAGTAAAAAAGGGACTTAAAAAGCCCCTTTCGTTATAATATCTTAATTGTTGTTATTCAACAAATTTATAGCCAATTCCTTTGAGCGTTTTAATGTGCTCGTTGCCGATTTTTTCGCGTAGTTTGCGGATATGAACATCGATTGTTCGGTCGCCAACCACTACATTTTCGCCCCAAACCGAATAGTAAATCTCTTCGCGGGTAAATACTTTTCCGGGTTTCGAAACCAAAAGCGAAAGCAATTCAAATTCTTTTCGTGGCAATATCATTTCGTTATCGCCAATACGAATCAGGTAGCGTTCTTTGTCAATAAGCAGGTTGCCAATTGTTACGGTGTTGGTGTCAACCACTTCAACAGGTTGTGTAGCTTCGCCGGTACGTTTTAGCAGTGCTTTTACGCGGCTAACCAAAACTTTTGGGCGAACCGGTTTGGTGATGTAATCGTCGGCTCCGGCCTCAAAGCCTGCAATTTGCGAATAGTCTTCGCCACGGGCAGTTAAAAAGGCAATAACGGTGGTGCTTAGTGCAGGTATTTTTCGAAGCTCCTCGCACGCGGCAATTCCATCCATTTCCGGCATCATTACGTCGAGTATTATGAGGTGGGGTACCTGTTTTTCAGCAACCTTTATTGCTTCCACACCATTTCGGGCGGTAAATACCTCGTATCCTTCTTTTTCAAGGTTGTAACTCAAAAATTCGAGGATATCCAACTCGTCATCAACCAGTAAAACTTTAAATTGATTTTCACTCATAACATAAAATTCTTGACAAAAGTAAATGCTGCTTATTAAAGAACAATTAACTTTCCTTTAAACAAAAAATAAACACGAAACGAAGATAGTGCTTAACTGAACCAAAATACAAATTAATAGCCACTCTTACGTTTTTTTTTACGGAAAGTTTTGATTGGGCTACTTTTGCTTTTCGAGTGTAAAATTGAATGTGGTTCCCTGGTCGAGCACGCTGCGCACATTAATGGATTGATTATGAGCTTCGATAATGTGTTTTACAATGGACAGTCCCAAGCCGGTGCCACCTTGCTCGCGCGAACGCGATTTGTCAACACGGAAGAAGCGCTCAAAAATACGTCGAAGGTCTTTTTTGTCGATACCAATTCCGTTATCGGCAACTTCAACAATTATATTGTCTTCCAAGTCGTGAAACGAAATGTTTACATAGCCGTTTTCTTTGCCATATTTTACTCCGTTAACGATGAGGTTGGTAACCACTTCGAGAATACGTTTTTTGTCGGCACGTACAAAAATTGGCCGATCGGGTTTGTTGATAATTTGCACTGTAATCTGGCTTTCCGATGCTTGCCAGTGTTCCATTTCAATAACTTCCTCAACGGTTTTTACAATATCAAAACGGGTCATATTTAGCTGTAACTCTCCCGATTCCAGTTTAGTGATCGATTCCAGGTCTTCAACGATCGATACCATCCGGTCGATACTTTTTTCGGTTCGTTTCAGGTAAAGTTTATTGATTTTGGGATCTTCCAGGCCGCCTTCCAAAAGTGTAAGCACGTAACCTTGGATATTAAAAATTGGGGTCTTCAGCTCGTGCGATACGTTTCCAACAAAATCTTTGCGGTATTTTTCCAGTTCTTTCAGTCGTTCAATTTCTTTTAATTGCGTCTTTGCCCATTCTTCAACCTCGTACTTTACGTTTAACAGCAAACTGTTCGAGTCGATTTTTTCCTCCATCTTCTTTCCACTCAATGGCAAATCGCGAATGGTGTTATACAAGGGCCGGATTCGATCGATAATGTATTTCTTGATGATGTATAAAATGGAAAAGTAAGCGGCTGCAAAAAAGGCTATTGTAGAAACGATAATGGCCAAAATATTCTCGCCAAAATAGTGTGCCAGCAACGCAATGCCGAAAGCCAGTAAGGTTAAAACAATTGCAACCAGTATGGCCAGAAATTTCGAAGAATATGTTCTCATTTAATGTTATTATGTTTATGTACTATCTGCTGCTCGAAAATAAAACCTTGCAAATAAAGGTTTCAAAAACCGTATAAAAAAGTGGTAATTAATTGGTTAATGGTAATTTCATGGTTAGTTAATATTTTATTAATATTACAAAATGTTTAAACTTTTTTGATGCCTTATATTTGCCGACCTTTATCAAAACCAAATTTTAATGGAAAAATTTTACCTGATTCTTGTAGTTGTTCTTTTTGCACTAGCAATTTCAGACCTGATTGTAGGAGTTAGTAATGATGCTGTAAATTTCCTTAATTCTGCGGTAGGTTCGAAAGCAGCGCCCAAATGGGTAATATTCTTAATGGCCAGTTTAGGCGTGCTAATTGGGGCTACATTTTCAAGTGGAATGATGGAAGTAGCCCGAAAGGGTATTTTTCACCCCGAGATGTTTGTCTTTTCCGAAATCATGATCATTTTTCTGGCGGTAATGATAACCGATGTTATTCTGCTCGACATGTTTAATACCTTCGGAATGCCCACATCAACAACTGTTTCTATAGTTTTTGAATTGCTTGGAGCAGCCGTTGCCGTATCGGTGGTTAAAATAAAGGCTGCCGGAGGATCTGCTTTAATGGAGTTGTCGCAATACATTAACTCGAGTAAGGCACTTGCTATTATTACCGGAATCCTGCTATCGGTGTTTATTGCCTTTACCGTTGGTGCAATTGTACAGTATTTAACCCGCCTGGTGTTTACCTTTAAATACCGTGGGCCAATGAAATATTTTGGGGCGGTTTTTGGGGGATTGGCAATTACCGCAATTACCTATTTTATTGTGATTAAAGGAATGAAAGGATCAACTTTTGCCAGTATGGAGTTGGCAAATGGTGAGACCGTTCAGGGATGGGTAAAAGCCCACACCGGATTAATGTTGCTGTATAGTTTCGGTTTCTGGGTAGCTCTTATTCAGTTGTTAAAATGGATTTTCAACATTAAAATATTAAAGGTTGTAGTGCTGGCCGGAACTTTTGCACTTGCAATGGCCTTTGCCGGAAACGACCTGGTAAACTTTGTTGGTGTGCCGCTGGCCGGGTATAGTTCACTTCTAAAGTGGAAAGCTGGAGGAGCAGGCGATCCACAGGATTTCTCGATGAAAGAACTTGCAAAACCCGTTGAAACTCCCGTTGAAATGCTTTTAATAGCAGGGCTGGTAATGATTGTAACGCTGATCATGTCGAAAAAGGCAAAGTCGGTAATTGCAACTTCGCTCGATTTATCGCGTCAGAACGCAGGAGACGAACGCTTCGGCTCGTCGTTTGCCGCACGGGTAATCGTTCGCGGAACCACAAAATTCAACAAACGACTAAAAAGCGTTCTGCCATCGTCGGTTACCGAAGGTGTAAGTTCGCGTTTTAAACCACATTCGTATGTTCGCGAAGACGACCAGGATCCGCCTTCGTTCGATAAAGTTCGGGCATCGGTAAACCTGGTGGTGGCAAGTATTTTAATAGCCATTGGTACCTCGCTAAAACTTCCGTTGTCAACTACATACGTAACTTTTATGGTTGCCATGGGTACATCCTTATCCGACCGTGCCTGGGATCGAGAAAGTGCCGTTTACCGCATTTCGGGTGTTTTTGCGGTAATTGGTGGTTGGTTTTTAACGGCCTTAATTGCTTTTACCGTATCGGGTGTAGTAGCGTTGATAATTGCTTTGAGTGGTAAATTCATGATTTTCGTGTTTGTGGTTGTAGCTATTGTTATGGTAATCCGTACACACACCATGATGAAAAAGCGTGACCAGCAGGCCGCTGAAGAAGATGAAGAAATTGTAGAAGCCGATGCACACGAGCAAATTCTGGAGAAAAGTGCCAAACAAATGGTAAATGCGGTAAAATCGAGTGACCTGATTGTTACCGACGGAATTGAAAGCTTCCTGAAGGAGGACAGAGTGGGGTTGAAAAAGGCAGAGGAGGCGAGTAAAAAATTCTCGAAAAAATCGAAGAAAAACCGCGACAAAGTTTATTCAACGGTTACAAAATTCACTGAAGGCGCGTTGGATACCAGTCATTTTTATGTGCAAATGATGGAGCACAAACGTGAAATGGCACATGCCGTGCACTTTATGCTCGAGCCAATGATTAAACACATTGAGAACAATCATAAACCATTTATTGAAGAACAGCATGTTGAATTGCGGGAAGTAACAAAACGAATTGATGAGTTCTTTAAATCGGTGCTGAAGGATATGGAAGGTAAAACTTTTGAAGACCTGGAGCAGCTGATTGACGAACGCGACGAAATTCTGGAACAAATTTACAGGATGGAGAAAAACCAGATAAAACGTATTAAAAATAAAATGGTTAATACGCGAAACTCACAGTTGTTTTTCAAAGTAATTTCGGAGCTGGAGTACTTGTTACTGCACACCGTAAATCTGATGAAAGCCTACCGTGATTTTATCACCAATACCGTTCAAAAGAATTAAAAATCAATACATAGTATTTTAAAAGCCGGAATAAATTTTCCGGCTTTTTTATGAAAGTCACTTTGGTAAAAACAAAAAAAGTTCACGCAGAGTAGATCACTAAGTTTTCGCAAAGTACGCAAAACAGATTCTATGCCTTTGCGAATTTTGAGCTTCTTCTTTTCTTTGCGTGAAACAATATTGATATCCTTTCAGCCCTGTTGGTGATTCCCGGGATTCATGAATGTTTTATTTTTCGTAATTTGAAATCGAACATGGTTTATTCATATATTGCACGTTAGAGGCGAAAATGTAATCAAAATGTAATCGAATTGTAACAAAACTAATTGGTTTTTGAAACACCTTTGCCGGCGATTACAAAATGATTAAAGGTATAGATTGACAATTAATCTGACAGCATAATTAAAAACGAATAAATGGAAAATTTTTATTTAATTCTGGTGGTCGTTCTTTTTGCTTTGGCAATCTCCGATTTGATTGTAGGAGTAAGTAACGATGCAGTTAACTTTTTAAATTCTGCAATTGGATCGAAAGCTGCTCCTAAGTGGGTTATCTTTCTTATGGCCAGTATTGGAGTACTGGTTGGAGCCACTTTCTCGAACGGAATGATGGAAGTTGCCCGAAAGGGGATTTTTCATCCCGATCAGTTTTATTTTGCCGAAATCATGGTCATATTCCTGGCCGTAATGATCACCGATGTAATTCTTCTCGATTTGTTTAACACCTTTGGGATGCCAACATCAACTACGGTAAGTATTGTTTTTGAGTTGCTTGGCTCGGCAGTGGCAGTTGCCGCGGTTAAAATCAAGGGAATGGGACTTTCGGTAGCCGCCGAATTATCGAATTACATCAACTCAAGTAAAGCACTGGCAATTATAACAGGTATTCTCCTGTCGGTTTTTATTGCCTTTACGGTTGGTGCCCTGGTTATGTACATTACGCGGTTTATCTTTTCATTCCGCTACCGGGGGCCAATGAAATATTTGGGTTCTATTTTTGGTGGCCTTGCTATTACGGCAATCACCTATTTTATTGTTATTAAAGGAATGAAAGGCTCGTCGTATGCCGGGGTTGAGCTGGCATCGGGAGAAACCCTGCAAGATTATTTTAATCACAATGTTGCATTGATATTGTTGGTTAGTTTTGGTTTTTGGGTAGTATTTATTCAGTTGCTGAAATGGATATTCAATATTAAAATTCTGAAGGTTGTGGTAATGGTTGGAACTTTTGCGCTGGCCATGGCTTTTGCGGGCAACGACCTTGTAAACTTTATTGGCGTGCCGGTAGCCGGATTTAAATCGTTTCAGGATTGGATGGCCTCGGGAATGCCTGCCGAACAGTTTTCGATGGCAAATCTGGCCGGAAAAAGCAGCACGCCAGTCTATATGCTTATTGTTTCAGGACTGGTTATGGTTATTACCTTAATCATGTCGAAAAAGGCGCGTGCCGTTACCGAAACCGAATTAAACCTTAGCCGTCAGGATGCAGGCGACGAGCGTTTCGGATCGTCGTTGGCAGCACGTGTTATGGTGCGCGGATTTACAAACTTCAATAAAAAAGTTCAGAATACTTTGCCGCCGGCGGTTAGTAATACGCTAAAATCGCGTTTCGAAAAATTCTCATATTACAAAGACGATGAAGAGGCGCCGGCATTCGATAAAATTCGCGCTTCGGTAAACCTGGTGGTGGCCAGTATTCTTATTGCACTTGGTACGTCGTTAAAATTGCCACTCTCTACCACTTACGTAACTTTTATGGTGGCAATGGGAACTTCGTTATCCGACCGTGCATGGGATCGCGACAGCGCCGTTTATCGTATCTCGGGGGTGTTTGCCGTAATTGGAGGCTGGTTTTTAACCGCATTAATCGCCTTCTCGGTAGCCGGGTTAATCGCTATGATTATTTCGCTGAGCGGGAAATTTATGATCTTTGTATTTGTTGCTGTTGCCCTATTTATGGTTATCAGAACGCAGATTCTTTTCCGTAAACGTGCGCAGGCAAAAGTGGCCGAAGAAGAAGATAATATTAAAGAAGAAGATGAAACAGAAGTTATTATTGCAAAAAGTGCCAAACAAATTCTGAAAGGACTTGACAATACCACTGATATACTTGAAATTGGAATGCAAAGCTTTTTAACCGAAGACAGAAGTGGCTTGCGTAAAGCTGAAGAGGCGTGCAAAGTTCTTTCGAAGAAGGCTAAAAAGAATAAGGATAAGGTGTTTAAAATTGCTGAGAAATTAATGGATAACTCGGCAGAAACAACACACTATTACGTGCAGATGATTGAGCACAAACGCGAAATGGCGCATGCAGTACACTATATGCTGAGCCCGATGATAAAGCATGTGGAAAACAATCACAAACCGTTTACTGAAGAGCAGTCGATAGAATTAATGGCTACAATTGCCAGTGTGACTACTGTTCTGAAAAAGATTTCGAAAATGGTTAAAGAGCAACGCTTCGAGGCTATTGATGTACTGATTGATGAAATAGACCTGGTGATAGAACTGTTACGGAAAAATGAGAAACAACAATTTAAACGTGTAAAACAACAATTGGTGAATACGCGCAATTCGCAATTGTACTTTAAAATACATACCGAATTGGAAAACCTGTTGCTTCATTCGATTAACCTGGTAAAATCGGAGCGCGATTTTATTACACATACAAGAAGCTAGAAATAGTAAACATATAGAAAGAAAAGAGGAGACCGCAAGTCTCCTCTTTTTTTTTTGACGACAATCCCGCTGGTGCGCGATTGTATCCCCCGCTGGTGCGCGATTGTATCGCGTTCCTTCAGTGTCATCTTTTCAAAAAGATGACATCCCTGGCCAATTTAGCTCTGAATAAAAGCCGTTTTTCCTTTTTGAGGGAACCTGCCGGCAGGAATGTCGACAGTTGAGCTTGCCAAATCCCGTACTTTACGTCGGGGACAAAAGGGTAGGAGC
>NZ_FOHT01000027.1:0-78949 GCF_900111425.1 Draconibacterium orientale
TACATCAACATATATGCCTTCCTGGAAAACCCAGAGAAAAGCTGGCTCATATTGATAAAGCAAGACAAATACAAATACCAACATTCGCTATTCCCAGAAGTACAGGGGGCTTACTTTTGAAAAATAAAAATACCTGACTTGAATATCAAGAAGTTAGAGATATGAATTTAAACTAGATCCGGTTTCCCGGACAACAATGATTTTTAAATGAATAAAGATGACATCCTTCTATTTGGCTACTGAATGCCCTAACTCGCAGCCAGCGTCTATTTCAAGGGCGAATCGGGTTCGTTTTTAAAAACGGTATAAATAATCTGATCAACTATCCAGGCCCAGAGTTTAGCCACTAAAACAATCACTTTTCCATCCCAGAAAGAAACGATCATTTTACGCCGGCGATTTTTAATGGCGCGGTACATTATAGCTGCACAACGTTCGGCCGACATCATTTTATTTTCGTCGCGTGGTGTTTTTCCCTGCTGGCTTCCATCGGCAACCAGTGCACTTTCACGAATATCGGAAGCTGTGAACCCGGGTGCCACAACCAAAACGTGCAGTCCGGCCCGCAGGTTTTCAACACGCAGTGTATCCAGGAATCCCCGAACAGCAAATTTAGATGAGGAATAACCGGTACGACCGGGCAAACCAATATAACCACCTGTTGAGATTACACCAACAACAGAACCTTTCTGCTCCAGCAAATACGGTAGCGCATATTTGGTGCAATAAACGGTGCCCCAGTAGTTCACGTCCATTACTTTTCGTAATACTTCCGTTTCAACGTCTTCCAAAACAGCCCGCATCGAAATTCCGGCATTATTAATTAGAATATTGATTTTCCCGAAGTGCTCAATGGCCATATCAATCAAATGTTTACAGTCCTCTTCGTTCGAGACATCGGTTTTTACCGGAAGTACTTCCACATTCGATAGTTTTTCTTTCAGCGCCTCTAAACGCTCAATTCTACGTGCCGCCAACACCAGGTTAAACCCTTCTGCGGCATACTTTTCGGCCAATGCTTTTCCTATTCCTGACGAAGCTCCGGTAATTACAACTACTTTGTCTCTCATTTAATATCTTAATTGATAATGCTGTCTGGTATCCCAGTTAATTTGTGCTGCAAAAGTATGCATTTTTATGTTTCTAAATGCCTGATGTTTTACTATTATACAACAACCTTTGTAAATATAAATAAAAAATGTATTACGATAAATACAGCCTGCGATCAGCCTCATCAAAATCAACAGTAACCCTTTATTTGAATAATTTCTTAAGTCCGTCTCCCAACTTGTTCAGCGAATTTTTCAGATCGTCTTTTGTGGCATCGGTAACGGCTTTTTGTGTGGCGCTTAAATCGAGGTTTACCTTTGCATCGCCAACAGGTCCTTTCAGCACAACACCGGCCGGCAACATGGTAATTTTTTCGTTTCCGGGTAATACAGCCAGTATTTTCTGAATATCAGGGCCAAACATTTCGCGCTGAACATTAAAATCCAGTCGCATATCGAGTAAACTTTCGGCATTCAAACTTCCTTGAATTTTTGTTTCCTGCCCAATTACTTTTGTAGTAAACGGACGCAGCAACAAACTGCCGTTTTCAACAGTTAAATTGGCGGTAAAATCACCGATGGTTACATTCCCTAGTTTTTCTTTTTTCAGAATGCCGCTCAGTTGGTTAAACAAGGGCGAATCTTTAATTTCTACATTATTGGTGCTGAATGATCCTTTTCCGTTGGTTGTTGCAGCAATTAATTTTAACTGTGGGCTCAACCGGCCTTTCAGACCCAGGCTTGTACTGAGTTTTCCGGTGCTGTTCCCCGCTCCGGGAATCAGATTCCGGAATCCCGCAACTGTATGGTACATGGTAGGAATATCAAATCCGGCAATATCAAATCCAAAGTCAAATAAAGGCTGATTTTGAGCGGTATTTTCATACGATCCGTTCAGCATCATTTTTCCATCCAGCATATTCATGTCCAATCCGTCGAGAATCAGTTTTTTATCTACTGCCCGAACTTCACCCTTTATAGCAGTAATCGGAATGCGGTTAAAAACGGCACGGTTAATAGTTGAACGGAAGGTGATATCGATATTTTCGGGCACATCAAAAGCCAGTACGGCTTCGTCGTCTGTTTCAGCAGGAGCATCCTCTTCCATTACCTGCAAACGAAGCAACTCGTTTAAGTTAACATAGTTTGAATTGAGCTGCATGTTACCTTTTAGCTCGCCATCTTTCAGCACATAATTCAGGTAATTGCTCACTTTTCCCGATAAACGGAAATCACTTTCACCAACTTTAAGCATGAAATTTCCAAGGTTAATATGCTGCGGCGAAAAATCCAGCCGTCCCGATGGAATTACCACTTGCTGGGTGAGGTCGGGCGAGGCGTAAACAAAGTTGCTTAACAGCACAACACCATCCGATTTAATCTTATCGTAAGCTTCGGTTTCAACATCCGAGTAACGACCTTGTGCAAACAAATTCGCATCAATAATTCCCGAAATATTTACGCTGTCCATTGGCAGCGCATCTTTTAAATGATCGAGATTTACTTTGCCTACAAATGCCCCATCGAATAAGGGATCGCTAACGAGATTCGAAATCTTCAAAGTCAGATCAACCGGGTTATTACGAATTTCGGCGTGTGCTTTATTGATGTTTATTTTCAGCAAATCAAGATCGCCCTGAGGTTTCCCGATCAGCATTTCGGCACTCATGTTTTTGATTTCCTCCGGCATTTCGGCATACTCAAAATTGCCATTATCAACTTTTACCTGCAGGTCGATCTTCGGGTAATCCTCATCGATGTAATATCCTGAAACACCTCCTGAAATCGTTGCCGAGCCGGTGGTGGTAATGTCTTTTAAATATTCCTCATAGTCTTTCGGAACCAACGCCAAAAAATTCTCGAAATCCGAAGCTTTTGTTTTTAACTGAAGATTCAGAAAAGTAGTGTCGTTGGGCACGCTGAAATCGCCGCTCAATTCAAGTGGCAGCCGGTTTACCAGCAACTCACTTTCCGCAATGGTAAACAGCATCGATTCAAAATCAACATCAAGCAAAGTTTTCAAATCCAGCGAAGTATTCGAAACATAGTTAACCCCCTCCATCGAATAAGTAAGATTGCGAACCACTCCCCCAATGTTCAGCTGCGTGGTATTGCCAAACATTTCGCCCGAAATATCCAGGTTGATGTCTTCCAGATCAGCACGCATTTTTGCCAACTTATCGTTGTAAACCAGACGCGCATCGTTCACGTCAATATTTTCCAGCGCCAATTGAAACTCTTCGCCATCAGCCACTGTTGCATTTTCCTTTTCTGCCGAAGCAGATGCCGGAGCAACATCCCAGTTCACGTTTCCTGATTCAGCAACCACCAGGTTCAGTAACGGTTTTTCAAGAATCACCTCCTCAATGCTGCGGTTGGAGCTAAATAGCGACGATAAATTCATGGTTGCCGCAAAACGCGGTACATTCAGCAATGTGTCTTGCGCAAACTCTCCTTTACCTTTAATCATCACCTCCTGAAGCTCTACCGTAACTTTGGGGAAATTTTTGATAAGCGAAAGTTTCAGGTCGGCAAACTCCACCTCTGCATTCATTTGTTTATTGAGTGTGGTTTTTGCAGTATTTAAAATGTTCTGTTTGAAGAACACCGGAATGGCCAAAATTGCTCCCAAAAGCACTACAATTACAATGAGTATAATTACAATAATTCGTTTCATATTTTTCTGTTTTCTGATTCAAAAATACATCTTTAGAACGTTTCAAAACGTTAGAAGTTGTTAAAAAAGCGTGAAGATTGAAGGCGGAAGACCGAAGCAGAAAATTATAGCTCGCCAAGCACCATTCGCCGCAGCAATTGCAGCGCCGTTTGTCCCGAGCGCACAATATTCCGGTCGCGCTGATCGCCAATAAAAGTGTACTTTTTCACTAGCGTTTTCTCCGGCCCCGAAACAGCAATCCAGACTGTTCCCACCGGCTTTTCTTCTGTTCCTCCTGTAGGACCTGCAATTCCGGTGGTTGCTACCGCATAGTCTGCTTTCATCACACGCTTTACACCTTCTACCATTTCGCGTGCCACCTGTTCGCTTACCGCACCGTATTTTTCCAGATTTTCGCGGCTAACGCCCAGCAACTTTTCCTTTATTTCGTTGGAGTACGAGGTTACCGAACCGTTGTAGTAGGCCGAACTTCCGGAAACAGAAGTGATAAGATGCGAAATATAACCGCCGGTGCAACTTTCGGCAACAGCCAGTTTTTTGTTTTGCTTCACCAATTCCCTACCAATTACTTCCGACATGGTTTCGGTATCGTAACCAAAAATGGCCTCCGGAATTATCTTTTGTAGCTTTTCAATTTCACTCTCCACCTCGCTTTTCAACACCTGAACACGATCTCCAATTGCGGAAAGCCGCAGCCTCACGGCCATTGGATTGGGTAAATACGCCAGTTTAATGTGCGCAGGTAAAGCTTCTTCCCAGGCCGCAATTCGTTCGGCCAGCATCGACTCCGGAACGCCTTGCGTTAATACGGTTTTATGAAAAATTGCCTTTGTTCGTTTGGTTTGGCGAAGGCGTGGCAGCAGCTCAAACTCTACCAGGTATTTCATTTCAAAAGGCACGCCCGGCATCGACACAAAAATGGTGTCGTTTTTCTCAAACCACATGCCCGGAGCTGTTCCCATTTTATTAGGTAAAATAGTGCACGATTCAGGTAACATTGCCTGATCGCGGTTCAGTTTATTCATGTCAACGCCCCGGTGTTTAAAGCGCTCGGTTATAGCATTGAGCGTTGGCTCATGAAAAACCAGTTTGGTATTGAAATACTCGCAAAGTGTGTGTTTGGTTATGTCGTCTTTTGTTGGGCCAAGGCCACCGGTAATCACCACCAGGTCGGCATGCGCTTCTGCATTTTTTATGGCACGCATAATATGATCGTGATCGTCGTGAACCGAAGTAATCTGGTAAATTTCAATACCGTTCAGGTTAAACTGCTCGCCCATCCAGGCCGAGTTGGTATCCACAATTTGTCCTATCAGTATTTCATCTCCTATGGTAATAATTTCTGCTTTCATTCTTTTAGTTTAAATGTACAGCCAAAAGTTGTGTGCTGTTTTCCGACAAACAAATTTAACATTATAAAAGGCAAAAGGACAATGTGGAAAGGTAAAAAGTAAAAGTAAAAAGTAAAAAGGCAAAAGTAAAAGGTTGAGGACGGTCTTACCAGACGAATTGAAAATCGGCGACAGCCAAATCCCGATCGAAGCGCCGGGAGTAAAAGTAAAAAAGCATATTGCTTCGGGTTACAAGCCGCGAGTGCAATTTAACGATTTATCGATACTGAAGAGTTAAACACTAAGTTACACAAAGGAGGCACAAAGCTTCGCAAAGTTTCTGCTTGTAACGTGTTACTGCGTTAAAATATTCAGCACTAACCTAAAGGTTCACCACCTTTTCCGCCACTTTCTGAAAATGCATAATGTCAACCATTGTTGCTGTTATACCTACTTCAACTTTTTCAAGCAATTGAAAATGGTTTAGACAAGTTTTGCAAGCCACCAGTTTTACGCCTTTTTCCGCGAGCAGCTTTAAAGGCTCAAGTGCTTCAGAACCGGAGCAGATAAGTTTTACACCTTCATTGTAAAAGGTAATCACTTGAGGAACTTCTGTTTCTTCGCAAAGCAATGTCAGGTAGTTTTTTGCCAGTAGCTGTCCCAGTTCTTCATTGCCTGATCCCATTCCGTTCTGCGTGATTTGAATGAGTGTATTTTTGAAAGAATTCATTTGAATTTTGTTTTGTTTGCACAAAAGTAAATGAAAAATTATTCCAATGAAATAAATTGGCTTTATTGCAAACTTCTACTTTTCTGCTTTGTGAAACTTGGAGGTTCAATCTTGAATGCGGAAATGCTTTAATGCGTAAATGCTACAATGCGCAAATGCTGCAATGCTTTAATAGGCAGGAACTTTGCGCAACTCCGTGGCTCCTTGGTGAAACTTGGTGGTTAAGTTTTCAAATGCTTTAATGCGGAAATGCTTTAATGCTGCAATGCTATAATGCTTTAATAAATTTTCGAGGCAATCTCCGAGAGAAACATGAACCTTTATCTTCGCGTCTTAGCGCCTTTGCGAGAATTTTCGTCCTACTTCTCGAACGATTTTAGAAACGCCAGGCGCTGCAATAAAGTTGGGTGTGAATAATGAAAAAACACAAAGGTTTTATGTGGTGTTAAATTACTCAGGTTATTGATCGACAGCTTCTTTAATGCCGATGCCAGCGCTTCCGGCTTATAATTCTCGGCAGCAAAACGGTCGGCCTGATACTCGTTTTTCCGCGAAAGCATATTCATAAAAATGCCGGTAAAAAACGAAATAGGCGAATACAACACCCCAAAAGCCACCATGCCGATGTGAAAATTTGGCTCTTCAACTCCCAAAGCTGCACTTAAAACCGGGCTGTCGATGAGCAAACCAAAAACAAACAAAACAATGGCCGTTTGTACCAATCCGATCAACAGCCCCTGCACCACGTGTTTCTTTTTATTGTGGCCAATTTCGTGGGCCAAAACCGCTACCAGCTCTTCAGTTTCCAAATCGTTAATCAAGGTATCGTAAAGCACGATTCGTTTTTTAGCGCCCAAACCGGTAAAATAAGCATTGGCTTTTGTCGAGCGTTTCGATCCGTCGATCACAAAAATATTATCCAGTTTAAATCCCACTTTATGCGCAAAAGCACTGATGGCATCGCGCAACTCGCCTTCTTCAAGCGGCGTTTGTTTGTTAAACAGCGGCACAATGAGGTTCGAATAAAACATGGCCATAAAAATGGAAAATGCCGAAACTACAAGCCAGGCATACACCCAAAACATATTTCCGGTGAGCTGATAAATAAAAATTACCAGTGCCAGTAAACCACCTCCTATAACAGCACTTACCAACCATCCTTTTACCTTATCAAGAACAAATATTTTTGGTGTGGTTTTGTTAAAACCGTATTTCTCCTCGATTTTAAAAGTGTCGTAAATTTCAAAAGGAGTGCCTATAATATCGGACGCGAACATTATAATTCCAAAGAAAATAAGCGCTGCCAGAATTGCATTTCCGGTAAAACTCCACGCCCAGCCATCAACCAGGGCAAAGCCATACAACAAAAACATAGCCAGTGTAATTACCATACTAAAACTGCTGGTTAATATTCCGAAGCGATGATTTTCGCGCTGATAAGCCTGCTGCTTTTTGTATTTCTCTTCGTCGTAAATTCCCTTTACCTCTTCGGGAATGGTGTCGCTCATGGTCGTGGTATTCAGGTACGACAGGTATTTCTCGAAAATAAAATCAACAACAAGAATTCCGATAATGATCCAGAAAAGTATTTCGTGCATAGCTGCTTTGTTTCAATTTGTGAGGCACAAATATAACAGAAGATTAAGAGTTTCCGAAACAGGCTCGGCCTTACCTATTTCTCTTAAATAGCCCCTCCTGCGCCCTTATCTCTAATCCTGTTAACTTTTTAGGCGCCCTGTTACACTTTTAGGCGTCCCTGTTGTTTTTTTAGTGTCCCTGTTACATTTTTACCCGCCCTGTTAACTTTTTTGCTCGTCCTGTACTCTTTTTTCCCGTCCTGTTCAACAGGGAAGGCCAAAAACCCGACAGGGAGGGTGAACAACCTACAGGGAGGCCCAAAACCCAACAGGGCGCTATATTTCAACAAGTTACACAAGGCGCTCCACAAAATTCCTAAATTTCAGAAATACCTGAAATGGGGCAGCACTTATTTAAATAACTGTTGTGCAGATATTGAGCAACTTTATGTTTTTTTTCCCATTTTTGCAGCGTTACAATAGGTAAACTATGGAGAAATACATCGAGCTGTTAAAAACGCTGATCGCTACGCAGTCGTTTAGTAAAGAGGAGGAAAATGCGGCCGCCGTTATGCGTGCTTTTTTGGAAAAAGAAGGTATTCCGTTTAAAACAAAAGAGAACAACACCTGGGCCTTCAATAAATATTACTCGGACGAAAAGCCAACCATTTTACTCGACTCGCATATCGATACGGTTCGTCCGGCAAAAGGCTACACTAAAGATCCGTTTTCGCCCATTGAAGAAGGCGATGTATTGTACGGACTGGGAAGCAACGACGCCGGTGGCCCACTGGTTTCGCTTCTGGCAACTTTTATTCATTTTTACGAACGCGAAGACCTGCCCTACAACCTTGTTTATGCGGCAACTGCCGAAGAGGAAATTTCGGGCCGGCGCGGAATGGAGATCGTTCTGCCTGAGATTAGCCCCATAACTTTTGCCATAATTGGCGAACCCACCCAAATGGAACTCGCCATTGCAGAAAAAGGCTTATTGGTGCTGGACTGTTACGCCCATGGAAAATCAGGGCATGCGGCCCGCGAGGAAGGCGAAAATGCCTTATACAAAGCAATGGATGACATTGAAAAGCTGCGTAATTTCGAGTTCGATAAGGTTTCGGAAGTACTCGGAAAAGTAAAACTTTCGGTTACCCAAATAGAGGCCGGAACACAACACAACGTTGTTCCCGATATTTGCCATTTTGTGGTTGATGTGCGCACCAACGAACACTACACCAACAAACAAGCCGCCGAAATTATCAACCAATTGATTGATTCGAAAGTTAAGCCACGTAGCGTTCGATTAAACTCATCGGGCATTTCGGCACATCATCCGTTTGCAAAATTGGTTAAGGAAAAAGGCATAAATATTTACGGCTCGCCAACCACCTCCGATCAGGCCATTATTCCTTTCCTATCTGTAAAAATGGGACCGGGCGATTCGGCACGTTCGCACACCGCAGACGAATACATTCACAAAAGCGAAATTATTGCAGGAATTGAACGCTACATCGAGCTACTGGAAGAACTAAAGCTGTAATTAGTCTTTGCAAGAAGACAAAGAAATGGCTGAGTTTTCTAGCAAGCACTAATCAGCCACCTATTATTTTTCTGATACGATCGTCAAGCGCAGCCTGATCGGCTGTAAAACTTGCCAGTCCGGCCAGGTTTAACAAAGTATCGATAGCCAGTTCGCCGCTGGCAATGCGTTGTGCCCATCGCTGATGATTGGGTATTTTTCCATCATCGTAAATCAGTTTATAATCTTTTTCGCTGAGGTACGGAAACATATCGCCACAACCTGCTTCATGCACCCGGTCGATCAGCTCATTTTCATTTTTAGGAAGTTGGGCATCCAGACTTTTTGCCAGTTGCAGTTCTTTTTCACTTACCTCCCACAATTTTTCGGGGAAATAGTTGGCCGCCTCATCAGTCAAATCCACCGGATAAACTTCGTTTAGTTTTGATTGAAAGTTGCCGTCCATATTTATTTTTCCATCGGCAGCCACTTTTGTGGGCATGGTAAACACATCGGTTCCGGCCAGCGCATCCAACTGCGAGTAATGGCGCAAACTTGCGGCAATTAACTGGGTAGGTGTTTCATTATTTTTGGTCAATTCAGAAACAATATGCTGTGCGGAAATCACGGTTCGCTCGCCTGCTCCGCTGCCGCTTCCCAGTTCGTTATCTTTTATGTAAGCACCAATTCGCCCCAGAAACACATTGCAGTAATTGGGTTTTGTAATGGCAGCCACCATTGCATTTTGCCGGGCCGAAAACTCAAGCGTAAAACTAATCTTCACGCCCAGTTCGCGCAGTTTTCGCGCTCCCAGCAATCCGGTTGCCGTATAAGGTACTTTTATAATAAACTGATCGGGGCAAATGGAGAAGTAGCGTAATGCATAATCAACAATGGAATCGAAATCGTAAGCGGTATTGGTGTGAAGTTCAACACTTACAAAGCCACTAAACTTTTTGGCCAGCCGAATACCGTGCCTGGCATTTAGAATAAACGCGATCTCAACAATTTGCTCTTCTATTGGCAGGTCTTTCACAATTTCAACGGCCTGCTCAATAAATTCGTCGTAAATTCCTTTTTGAATTTCCTTGTTTACCAGCGTGTTGTTGGTAGTTAAAGCCGTCATTTCGGCCGACCAGTTTTTTTCGGCCTCCTCCATATCGCCGGTGTCGAGCCAAAGTTCTGTACCCGTGTTTTTTAATCCCTGCCAAAAAGAATCAGAAACGGCACTTACTTTAGTTTCATTTACCTCTTGTAAAACAAATTGTTTGATCTTTTCCTTTAACCTTTCATCCATAATGGTTTAGCTTTGTAATTATACCATCATTACGTTAATTTGATTTTAGGGTTATACCCGCCAAATCAATACTTACCAACTACTTTTAAACATTATGTGCGTTGTATTTATGAAATATTGCCCGAATGAATAACTTTGTCAGCATGTTACAGGAGATCAGTATTTCAGAATATTTACAGCTAAACACCACGGTTCCGCTTGTTGATGTTCGCTCGCCGGGCGAGTACGAAAAAGGACACATACCGGGAGCTTTTAGCATTCCGTTGTTTTCGAACGATGAGCGGGCTGCTGTGGGAACGGTTTATGTTCAGCAATCAAAAGAGCAAGCCATTGAACTGGGTTATAAGTACGTAACTCCAAAGTTAAATTGGTTTATTTCGGAATCGCAAAAGCTGGCCCCGAATGGTGTAATTGCCGTGCATTGCTGGCGTGGCGGAATGCGCTCGAGATCGTTTGCCCAACACCTTTCCGACAATGGATTTTCGAAAGTTTATGTAATTACCGGCGGTTACAAAGCCTTCCGTAACCATGCTTTAGAATCGTTTAAAACAGAAGCGAATATTTGTATTCTGGGCGGTTATACCGGCAGCGGAAAAACACATATTTTATATGCGCTGAAAGAACAGGGTGAACAAATTATCGATTTGGAAGGACTGGCCAATCACAAAGGATCGGCTTTCGGGCGATTGGGAAACGGCAGTCAGCCAACGATAGAGCAGTTTGAAAACAACCTGTTTTGGGAATGGAAAGACCTGGATTACAGCAAAACCATTTGGATTGAAGACGAAAGTCACCGCATTGGCCAAGTAAATATTCCCATGAACTTTTTTGAAAACATGCGCAGTCATCCGGTGATTTTTCTTGATATTGCGCTGGAAGAAAGAGCACAGTTTTTAGTTCGTGATTATTCGGCTGCTGATAAAGCCATGCTGAAAGACTCCATTCTTCGCATAAAAAAACGACTGGGAGGATTAAATACTAAAAATGCGCTGGAACACCTTGAAAGAAACGAACTCTACGATGTGGCCACAATCTGCCTTTTGTATTACGATAAATATTACCTGAGAGGCCTACGCAACAGGGATCACCAGGAGGTTTTTACCCTGATGTGGGACTCCATTTCTCCAAAAATTATTAGTAAAGCAATTATTGAATGTTATGAATCCATCAGAAATAAAAAATATAAAGCTCACACAGTATAGCCACGGAGCCGGTTGCGGTTGCAAAATATCGCCCAAAGTTTTAAGTACCATTCTTGAAACGAAACTTGATATGGGACTTCAGCCCAATCTTTTGGTAGGCAACGATAGTCGCGACGATGCCGCCGTTCTGGATTTAGGAAACGGCACTGCCATTATCAGTACCACCGACTTTTTTATGCCCATTGTTGACGATCCGTTTACTTTTGGCCGTATCTCTGCCACCAACGCCATCAGCGATGTTTTTGCCATGGGCGGAAAACCAATATTGGCCATTGCGATTCTGGGTTGGCCGATAAATAAACTGGCGCCCGAAATTGCCCGAGAAGTTGTTGAAGGTGGCCGTCAGGTTTGTAAAGAAGTTGGAATAAGTTTAGCCGGCGGACACAGTATCGACAGCCCGGAACCAATTTTTGGCCTTGCTGTTACCGGACAGGTGGATTTAAAAAACATCAAACAAAACGACACTGCGACCAAAGGTTGTAAGTTACTTCTTACAAAACCGCTGGGAGTGGGTATTTTAACCACCGCGCAGAAAAAAGGTGTTTTGGCCAGCGAGCACGAACAAACGGCTCCCGAGTTGATGTGCCGGTTAAATACACCCGGTTTTGAACTGGCAAAAATCGATGGCGTAAAAGCCATGACCGACGTTACCGGTTTCGGTTTGCTGGGCCACCTTACCGAAATGTGCGAAGGCAGCAAGCTTTCGGCTCACATTGAACACGATAAAATACCAACGCTGCCAATGCTTCAACCTTACCTGGAACAAAACTGCATTCCGGGCGGAACATTGCGCAACTGGGAAAGCTACGGACATAACGTTTCGATGAAAGAGGAGAACTTTAAAAACATTCTTTGCGATCCGCAAACCAGCGGTGGTTTGTTACTGGCTGTTGAGCCGGAAGCACTTTCGGAAGTGGAAGCGTGTTTGGCAAAATTCAATATCCGGGCTACTCCATTCGGCCAATTAACTGAAAAACAGGATAAACTTATAACGGTAGTTTAATATGGAAAAAAATTCAAATAAAACGCCTCAAAAGCAACCCAACAATCCGTTGCATGGGAAAACTCTTGAGGCCATTTTAGTGTACCTGGTAAGCTACTACGGATGGGAGGAGTTAGGAGATATCATCCGCATCAATTCGTTCCGGAATAATCCCAGCTTAAAATCGAGCCTGAAATTTTTACGCAAAACTCCCTGGGCACGCGAAAAGGTGGAACAGCTTTATGTTGAAACGGTAGAAAAATAAGCAGAGTACCCTTTAAATTATAAGTTTAAACGGCCACTACCGGCGGAGCCCATACCTTTAAATCAATACATTCAATTCGGATTTTGTTGGCTTCGAGGTTTACAATTACTCCGGAATGTATTTTTTGCATCATACAATGATTGGGTAAAAAACGTACCGTTTGCCCAACGGCCACATTTGTACCGGCCACTTTTCCTTCGAAAGCAATAACCATACATGGCCCCAGACTCCTATAGCTTAAATTATCATCGATCCGCTTACAAGGACCAATAATATGAACCGTTAATAAACTATTTTCCTTTTCCAGAATTTTTGCATAATGAACCACCGGGCATCCGAGAGGACGGTACTCAATAATATCGCCCACGTTTAGCACTTCGGTCGAAAAATGAAGCAACACCTCGCGACAGGAGTTTTCTCCATCCAGCGGATCGAGTACCATATCGGCTTCATATTCATCAATAACACCCTTTATTTTATGTTCTTTACAAAATTCCTCGTCCCTACTATTCAGCAAAAGGTTTAGTTCGACTTTATTTTTCCTGAATTTTTCCTGGTGCAGCACTGTACAAGCAGAAAGCTTAGTTTCATTTTTTACTAGTGCCTGTGCAAACTCATCGCAGTTTCGGTAGGTGCAGTTTCCACAATTGTAGCCCGGTAAGTATTTAATAATTTGTGCTTCCATGCTTTGCTTTTTATTCGCCAACATATTCCTGAAATCCATTCATATTTCGCAATAATCCGCGGTGAAAATTCCGATTCACACGTTTTTCGCCTGCACAAAGTGTACAAACCGAAAATGGGGCATTATGCCGTAATTGCTCGTGCCGGGTAACTTCCTTTTTGTTATCGCCAATCAATTGTGCCAGCTCTGCACAACCTTGTCCGCTTAGTCCGTTGGCGTCAACAATTTTGCATTGTGGATTACTTTCCAGCACCCGCTCTCTGAAAATTTCGCGCTCGGCTTGCGATATCATATCTCCTTTGGTTACCACCACAATATCGGCACAGCTTAAAAACGGACCGGTTTTCATTGGGTTGTTAGGGCCGGAAGTGGCGTCGGTAACACAAACTCCAACGCAGTTTTCGGTGTAAGGCGCACAACGATGACACAATCCGGCGGTTTCAACAATCAAATAATCGGAATTATTTTTTTCTGCAAAACTTATCATTTCTTCGGTATTATAAATCGAAAAATGATCGGGGCACATATCTTTCGATAAACCAAGTAAAACCGGAATATTACATTGCGAAAACCGTTCATGGTCGTCGGTATATAAACAATCTATTTTTACAATTGATGGGCGAACTCCCTGCCGAATAAGGGTTTTCAGCATATGAAGCAGCACTGCAGTTTTTCCGGCTCCCGGAGTTCCTGCAAATATAGTAAGTTTCATTTTTTCGATTTCTATAGGTAACAGGCCGAATTGAAACAGCTGCCTAATAGTTCTGTTTCAATGTATTCAATCATTTTTCCCTGACGAACTTTTTCGCGCAAAGCCAGAATTTCGTGATCGATCCGGTTTAATTGTTGAGCTACAAGTTTTTCCTGACTTGTACTTTCAATTAAATCCCGCATTCCTCCACACTGCATTATAATTCGTTTATCGGAACTAAGTGCTAACACCGGATCGTGTGTTACCACCAAAATAATTTTGCCCTGGCCTGATAATAATTCCAATGCTCTGTGTTTTTTAATACCGGCATTTTCAATCTCATCGATTAAAACAATTGGCGAAGAACTTATTACCGCCACATCGGCAACCATTAAAGCACGGGTTTGTCCGCCACTTAAAATGGTAAGATTATCGGTTTTGTGAATGGGTTCTCCGGTTAACTGGTTGGCCAGAAAAATAATTTCATCGATATCGACCCCGGTTTTGTTGCGGCACCTGGCATGAAGACTTAGAAAATCGAAAACCGCCATATCGGCAAAAAAATTCATGTTTTGCGAGAGCTGTGCCACCATTTTCTTCCGCGGATCATTTCTCTCGGCTTCACCGGGCACCTTTTCATTAATCAGTATTTTTCGTTGGGTACTTGTATCTTTCTGCGCAATTTGCTCGATATCTGAAATAAGCTGGCTTTTCCCACTTCCGGTTGGTCCAACAATTCCAATTATTTCGCCGCGTGTTACGGTAATTTCCTGCAACAATTCAGGCATTCCCTTTTTATCAATGCCTCCTTTAATAGTAATACTTTCAATGATTTCCATATATCTGTTCGAATTTTACACCAACAAAAGTCGGAAACAGATACGGTGAAAAAAACAGTTAATAATCGTATTTTTACTATACGCTTTTATACGTAGTGCGAGAAAATTTAAACTTTAAAAAAGCCATTTCTTACGGCAAAAATTACTAATTCAGCCGTGTTTTTCGATTGTGTTTTTAATAAAATATTTTCGCGGTGTTTGTCAACTGTCCGTTTACTAATATTCAACAAATCACTTATTTCCTGATTCGACAAGCCTTTGCAGATATTATATAAAACCTCGCTTTCGCGTTTCGAAATCTCTTTCTGCTGCCCCGTTGAGTTTTTCTCGCTAATCGTATTAATTATGGAAGTAAGAATCGCGGGCGAGAAATAATTCCGGCCTTCGTAAACTTCGTTAATCGCCTGTTGCACATCTTCAAATTTCGAGTCTTTTAATAAAAACCCCTTGGCACCGGCATGAATCATATCGGTGTAAAAATCATCGTTGGCATACATCGAAAGGGCTATAACTTTTACTTCGGGCAACAGTTTTTGTAATTCCAGGGTCGCATCAATTCCGTTTAGCTCGGGCATTTCAATATCCATTAAAACAATATCCGGCTGTATATTTTCAACTACTTTTAATAATTCCAATCCGTTTTGGGCCTCATAAATTTCTTCTACCCTACTCCAGGTTGAAAGTAAAAACCGCAATCCTTCTCTAAAAAGCGAATGATCATCTACAATAAATATTTTCAGGCCTTTGCTCATTGTTTTAAGGTTGAGTTGTAAGAATTTGCGTTTTATCTTGCGGAAATTTAATGTCAACAGCTACTCCATGAAGAGGTTGACTGTTAATGTCGATTGTACCGTTCAACGATTTAACCCTTGACTTGATATTTGTTAAACCCATGCCCTTCCATTCCGTATTTTCCTGATCGAATCCTATTCCATCATCTTCGTATTGAAAATGAACAACATCAGCTGTTGCAGCAATGGTTAGCACCGCTTTTTTAGCATTTGCATATTTCAAGGTGTTATTAATTAGCTCGCAGGCAATCCGGTATATAATCACTTCAAAATGATGATTAAAACGAAGTTCTCCCATGTTTGATTTCAAAACAAATTCGGGCGAGTCTTTCGAAATAATATTTTTTAAAAAAGTATTTATGGCCTTTTCAATACCATACCTTTCAAGCACCTGCGGATTTAAATGATTTGAAATTTCGCGGGTGGTAACAATCGCATTATTAATCGAGTGTTCTGTTTTGGTAACAATCTGACTGTTAAATTTACCCAGCTCCTTTTTATCCATGGCCGACAGAGCCATTTTTGCAGCTGAAAGAACAGGCCCTAATCCATCGTGCAGCTCCTTGGCAAAATGTTTTCGTTCTTTCTCTTCGGTTGAAATAACTGCCGAAAGAAGGCGAGTTTCGTTTTTCTCGCGTAACTTCTGTAAATGATCAAGTAGTAAAAATATTTTACGAATATAAACTGCAGCCAACAACATTGCTATCGAAATTACCACGGCTATCCAACTGCTTACATGCGAAGTACTCTGTTCGGCTTGCGACGAAAATGTTGCAATTAACTCCATCACCCGCCGCAGTGCCATTAATAAAAATCCAACAGAAATACTAATCCAGGCAATATTAAACCGTGTTTTGGTAATTAAACTGATTGTAATACCAAAAGCAATAAACTGTACAACAACGGCTAATATTAAGGCAATCTGAACAACCATCTTACAAAATTATTTTTATTCCAATTTAAGCCAACACAATTTTCAATTTTTAACTCAACTGCAATAAGAATTTGTAGAAAACATTCAGTACTGTTCCTTCCCCGTTTTAAAGGCAAAAGAAATTTGTACGGCAGCCGGCATGTTTTAGCTGCTAATTCTTATTTTCACTCAATATTCCTAAATGGCAATTAAATGGCCTTAAAGTATTCCATATCCAAAGTAGTATCGGGCAAACAGCACAATAAATAAGTAAGTTATGTGAACAGCACAAGCCAAAAAACTGTTATAAATCATAACAATAAACTTTTCCGTGTACGAACACGGTGAATTAATTTTTATAGATTTACAGAATAACTATCTAAATAAAAATTTATGATTCTTGGATTATTAAAGGAACACGGTAAAGAAACACGTGTCGCTTTACTTCCGGAAACTGTGCAAACTTTTACCGATTTGAAAGTTGAGGTATTGGTTGAGCAGGGAGCCGGCGAAAAAGCATTTGCATCCGACGCCGACTACGAAGCTGTTGGAGCAAAAACAGTTTCGCGCAACGATGTGTTTGCCAAAGCCGAAGTTCTGCTGCAAATTCAGCCACCCGCTGAAGGAGATACTGAGCGAATTAAAGATTCTCAGGTTTGGATTAGCGCTTTTAACCCGCTTTGGGATACGGCGCTGGTAAAAACTTTCCTCAACAAAGGGATCACAACGTTTAGTCTCGATTTGATTCCGCGTACCACACGTGCGCAAGCCATGGACATTTTATCGTCGATGGCAACGGTTTCGGGCTATATGGCGGTGTTGGAGGCTGCGGCAAAACTGCCCACTTTCTTCCCGATGTTTATGACAGCTGCCGGTACAATTCGTCCGGCAAATGTGCTTATTCTGGGGGCCGGAGTTGCAGGATTACAGGCCATTGCAACCTCGCGCAAACTGGGTGCTCAGGTACAGGTTTTCGATGTGCGTTCGGCGGTAAAAGAAGAGGTAATGAGCCTTGGTGGTAAATTTGTTGAAGTGGAAGGAGCAACAGAAGACAAAGCTGCCGGCGGATATGCCGTGGAACAAACCGAAGAATATAAAAAGAAACAACAGGATAGAATCAATGAGGTGGCGGCCAAATCGAATGTGGTAATTTGTACCGCGCAGATTCCGGGGCGCAAAGCACCGCTCTTGATTCCGAAAGAAGCTGTTGATGCCATGAAACCCGGTTCGGTAATTATCGACCTGGCTGCTTCAACAGGCGGAAACTGCGAACTTACCAAAAACGACGAGGTTGTTGAATACAAAGGCGTTTCAATAATCGGCCAATCAAATTACCCGGCACAAAAACCGGTTGATGCCAGTCGTATGTTCGGCAAAAACGTATTGAACTTCATGAAATTAATGATTGGAGAAGAAGGCGAGCTCAACCTGAATTTTGAAGACGATATTGTAAAAGGAACCTGCATTACCCATGCAAAAGAGATTTACAACGAACGAGTTAAATCAGTTATCGAAACCAAATAAATGAATGAATTATGGAAAGTATATTAACTTTTTTAACCGAAAATAAAGATGCGATATTCATTATAGTGTTATCGATATTTCTTGGATTCGAGGTAATTTCAAACGTGCCGTCGGTATTGCACACTCCCCTTATGTCGGGAGCCAACGCAATTAGCGGTGTAATTATTATCGGAGGAATTATCCTTGTTGGGCACGCGTCATCTACTTTCGAGTGGATACTGGGTGCAATTGCCCTGTTTATGGCTACGCTTAACGTGGCCGGAGGATTTGTTGTTACCGACCGCATGCTCGAAATGTTTAAAAAGAAGAAAAAATAACGATGAACGCTATGATTATACTCAATACATTAATGCCGGGACAAGTTGTTCTGGAATACAGTTATCTTCTTTCAGCCATTATGTTCGTCATCGGTCTGAAACTGGAGAGTAATCCTGCCACCGCTCGTAAAGGAAACTTCTGGGCTGCCTCGGGTATGATTCTTCCAATGATCACAACCCTGCTACTAAATAAAGATGCTGCCGGCGAAGGAATATCTTTGGCCAATGCAGCAGCAGTAATCCTGATTATTGCCGCCGGTGCAGTAGTTGGAACCGTAATGGCCCGAAAAGTAAAAATGACGGCCATGCCACAAATGGTATCCTTTTTTAATGCTACCGGTGGTGCGGCATCAGCAGCTGTGGCTTTAATCGAGTTTACAAAAAATCCGGGTCAGGCACTTTTGGTCACTTTACTTGGCTTGGTTGTAGGTAGTATTGCCTTTAGTGGTAGTATGGTTGCCTATGGTAAACTGGATGGGAAAGTGGGTGATATTTTTGCCAAATTTATGACCTACCTGAACCTGTTCTTTATGTTGCTGATTGTTGTCATCATTCTGCTGGTACTATTTGGCGGATTCGATCAGATAACCGTTTCTTACCTTGTTTACGGACTACTGGTATTAAGCCTTATATACGGAGTAAGTTTTGTTATGCCAATTGGTGGCGCCGATATGCCTGTTGTAATTTCGCTACTGAACTCGTTAACGGGTATTGCAGCTGCTATGGCCGGTTTTATCTATCAGAATGAGGCCATGATTCTTGGTGGTATTTTGGTAGGTGCAGCCGGAACCATTCTTACGCTGCAAATGTGTAAAGCAATGAATCGATCTTTGATCAACGTGATAATTGGAGCATTTGGTGGCGGTGGTGCAAGCCATGCTGATGTTCAGGGAAGTATTAAGGAAATTACCCTGAGCGACGCAGCTGTTTTGTTGAGTTACTCGCAAAAAGTGGTTATAATTCCTGGTTATGGACTGGCTGTTGCACAGGCACAGCACATTGCTCACGAACTGGATTCGTTGCTGGAGAGCAAGGGCGTTGAAGTAAAATATGCCATTCACCCGGTTGCCGGTCGTATGCCAGGGCACATGAATGTTCTGTTGGCAGAAGCCGATGTACCTTACGAGCAATTGGTAGAAATGGATGACATTAATCCGGATATGCCAAATGTTGACGTAGCAATTGTGGTTGGTGCCAACGACGTTGTAAACCCTGCAGCTTACGACGATCCGGGAAGCCCCATTTATGGAATGCCAATCATCGATGCACACCTTGCCAAAAACATTATTATCATGAAACGTGGTATGGGTAAAGGTTACGCAGGTATCGAAAACTTCCTGTTCTTTAACGACAAAACACGCATGTTGTTTGGCGATGCTAAAAAATCGATTACCAGCCTGGTTAACGAAATTAAGAGCATGTAATAACTACAGTTATATAAAAATGAATGCCACCTCTTTTTTTTGAAGAGGTGGCATTTTTTGTTTTCTTTATATCGGATAAAAGGAAAAGATGAAGCGTAAAAGTGTAGTAGGAAGAGTACTTCAAAAGTTGGTTCTTGTTTTAATTGGATGCTCAGCATTGTTGGCCTGCCAAAAATCAAAACAACAAGGTGCGGTCGTATATTCGTTCGACGACCAATACATTGATGAATGGTACAAGCAGCGCGATCTTTTCAATCAGTACAATATAAAAGCTACTTTCTTTATAAACCGCCCGCAAAACCTAAGCACCGACCAGGTAGCCAGGTTGAAACAACTGGAAGCTGACGGGCACGAAATTGCTTGCCACGGACTGAATCACCGAAATGTGGTTGACTTTAAAGATTCGCCGGATGTACTGATTAACTCCGAGATAATACCCGCTATAAAAATTCTTGCAGATTACGGATTCGAAATCAGGTCGTTTGCCCATCCGTTTGGGAAATCGTTACCTGAAATTGATACGCTGCTATTGGATCAGTTTGGCTACCTGCGAAAAGCCACTTACAATATAAAAGACACAACCATTGATTATTACGACGACATTTTCGCTACAAAAAACAACTACCGGATAACCAGTTCAATGGGAATTGATACCAACTACAATATTTCTTTGCAAAATTTCGAAACCGGATTACTTCGTGCTAAAGAAAAGAATGAAGTACTCATTCTTCATGCGCACCGCATTGACAGGAGCCTGACAAACTATTCCATTAGCCCCGACTACCTGGAAGAAACTTTTAAGCTTTGCAGAAAGCATAACATCCGATCATTGCGAATTTCAGACCTTGAAACATTTTTTATCAGCGATTAAATACAGTCCCCTTTCACCTTCAAAATCGCAAGGTCATTAAATTATTAAACAGTGCTTCATTCCATTAACCCAGAGTTTAGGATACACGTTTAGTGCTATTTTCGCGGGCTCAAAATTTCAACTATTTAAACATTACAAAATGAGTACTCAAAAAATTGGAAATCCGGCAGTTGTTGGTCTGGCCGGTTTCGGATTAACTACCCTTTTACTTCAGATTCACAACATCGGCTTATTAGGCATTGGCCCCGTACTGGCCATGGGCCTTGTTTTTGGCGGGCTGGCACAAATGATTGCCGGATTTATGGAACAAAAAGTGGGCAACAATTTTGGTTTCAGTGCCTTTGTTGCTTACGGTTCGTTTTGGATCGGGCTGGCAATTATCTGGCTACTAAACCATTTCAATATTTACTCCGCCTCGCACACCGATGTGGGTTGGTACCTGGTTGCCTGGGCTTTGTACACCTGTATTATGCTTGCAGCATCGTTTTATGTACACAAAGCAATGGCTATTACTTTTATTTTGCTCGAATTGGGTTTTATTCTTTTAGTTATTGGTCATTTTGGAAACCCTAAAATGAATATTGTTGCCGGTTACGAGCTTATTTTCTGCGCTTTGTCGGCCTGGTATATGATGGCCGCCATTATTATTAACGACCTTGCCGGAAAAACAGTTCTGCCACTTGGTACTGCATGGGCAAAAAAAGCAAACTAGTTTCTTAGTATCAATACGATAGAAAAGGGCTGATCGGTAACCGATACAGCCCTTTATTTTTTTCATATCATGTACACCTTACGGTCATTATTTTCTAAATAATTTATAATATTTATCTAATAATCAGCAATAAACTTTCATTTATTCAACACATTAATTACATTTGTTGTACAAACCATTTATCGAAAGGACGTACTCATGCTTGAAGAACAAACCCTAACAAGTTATGCTCCGTCAACGCGTTATACAAACGGGCAGCTTGAAAGCCAATTCAAAACAATCCTTGAAAATAAACAACTGGTGAATTTTGTGGAGTCGATCTCACAAATGGTGATCATATTAAACAAGCACCGCCAGGTAGTTTATGCCAACAAAAGTTACAAGGATTTTTGCAAACAGCTTAATCATGATCCTCTTATAGGGAAACGCCCGGGAGAAACGTTCAATTGCGCCAATGCATTCAATTCGGCTGCCGGATGCGGAACCAGCAATGCCTGCAAATCATGCGGAGCTGTAAATGCAATTCTGGAAGCGCAAAAAGGGAAACGTTCAACAAAAGAATGTCAGATACTCACACTCGAAAATGATGCCCTGGACCTTGAAGTGACAGCTAATCCTTTAGATCTCGACGGAGAAAAACTGACAATATTTTCGGTAACCGATATAAGCGCCGATAAAAGAAGAAAATCGCTGGAACGGGTTTTTATTCACGATATATTAAACAGCGCAGGAGCTATTTCCGGACTATCTGCTATTCTTAAAGAAGTTGATGATCCTGAACAAATACAAGACATCGCTCAAACAATTGAATACGCTTCGCAAAACCTTATTGAAGAGATACAGGCACAGCGTGAATTAGGGGCAGCAGAAAGAGGCGAACTTCAATTGCAACTTCGTGAAGTGAACAGTAACAACCTCCTTTCAGACCTGCAGCGAACCTATGCAAAACACGAATTGAATAACGGCAAACCTATTCAAATAAGCATGGATTCAACCAACTGCACATTTACATCCGATCTTGTATTACTACGACGTATTCTGGGTAATATGATTAAGAATGCCATTGAAATGAATGTGCCGCACGATACAATAACACTGGACTGCAAGGAAAGTGAAACTATCGTGAAACTATCGGTACACAACAACAGCATTGTAGCCGACATAGCAAAAGTTCAGCTGTTCAAACGTTTTTTCTCCACCAAGGGAAAAGGCCGCGGACTTGGTACCTACAGCATGAAACTTTTGGGTGAAAAATACCTGAATGGCAAAGTTGGTTTTACCAGTTCCGAAGAAAGTGGAACAACTTTTTTTATTCAACTTCCTAAATAGTTATATCCAACGCATAACATAACAGTTAAGCTTTTTATCTTTGGTTGTTTTAAACAAAATGACCAAAGATAAGCTTTATACAAAAATTATGGCGCTGATCGATGAACGGATCGAATCGGCAAAAATGGCTATTGCATTGGCTAAAGAGTCGCGCGATAACGAAACCAAAAGCAGCGTGGGCGACAAATACGAAACCGGCCGCACCTTAATGCAACAGGAAGTGGAGAAAAACCGTGTTCAGTTGCATAAAGCCGAAAGACTAAAAACCGAACTGGAGAACATCGACCTTAAAAAGAGGTTCGGCAAAGTAGAATTTGGCAGTCTCGTTTCCGATGGCAAAAACCTGTATTTCATAGCAACAGCCCTTGGTAAAATTGAAGTGGATGGCAAAAGCTGTTTTTGTATATCCCTGGCTTCGCCCATTGGAAAAGCGCTGCACAATAAATGCGTTGGCGACAAGATTAGTTTTATGGGTAAAACCATTGAAATTATAGAAATCAATTAACTTTAAGTTTCTGAAAAAATATTTAACGATACAATCATCAAAACTGGCTCCAACGAGATTAAGCACTCTAACTGTTCTTTTATTATTTGTACTGTTCAACGTTTCAACAAATGCACAGGAATATGCCGTTGGTGCCGACCTCTCGTTTTTAAAACAAGCCGAAGACAATGGTTTTAAGTTCAAGGAAAACGGAGAAGTGAAAAAAGGCATCGAAATATTCAAAAACCACGGATACAACTGGATACGTTTGCGGCTGTTCCACACGCCAACACAATTACCAAATAATTTGGAATACACCATTGCTACGGCAAAAATGGCCAAAGAGCATGGTTTTAAATTTCTGCTCGACTACCATTATTCCGATACCTGGGCCGATCCTGCAAAGCAATTCATTCCCAAAGCATGGGAAGGACTTTCGCACGAAACACTGGTTGACTCGGTTTACGAATACACGCGACAAACCATGATCGCTTTTCGCGAAGCCGGAGTTTTCCCCGACATGGTGCAGGTGGGCAACGAGATAAGTAACGGAATGCTTTGGCCCGATGGCAAACTGCCCGACAACTGGGATAATCTGGCCGAACTGATACAAGCCGGAATTAATGGGTTTTATGCCAGCTGCGGCAACAATCCATGCCCGCAGATCATGATTCATATCGACAAAGGCGGCGATAAGCAATTCACCAAATACTGGTTCGATAAGCTTCTTTCGTACGGAGTGGATTTTGATGTAATGGGACAATCGTATTACCCGTGGTGGCACGGCTCCATTCTCGATTTGCGCGAAACACTAAATTTTATGGCACGTGCCTACCAAAAAGAAATTATTGTGGTGGAAGCCGCCTACAACTTTGCCCCGGCCGAGTACATCGGTAAACCGGCACCATTTGTGGAGTCGCCCGAAGGACAACGTCAGTTTTTGGAGGAAGTTAACCGCGTGGTACTAAATGTACCGAATGGTTTGGGTGTTGGTGTTTTTTGGTGGGAACCGGCCGTGGAAAACAAAGGTTTTGGCTACCGTACTTTTTTTGATGCCGATGGAAATGTGCAACCGGTAATTGAAGTTTTTGACCGATTTACAAGGTATTGAAGGACGGAAGGAAGAAATGCGTGAATGATTTAATGCGTAAATGCTTTAATAAAAACTCGCGACTTGTAACTCGCAGCTAGAGGCTTTTTATACTTTTGCCTTTAGTCTATTGAGGGACTGAGGGATTGAGGAAGAACTTTGTGTAGCTTTGTGCTTTCTTTGTGAAACTTTGTGGTTAAGTTTTTTGAATGTTACAATGCATCAATGCAAAAATACTTTAATAAAAACTCGCGGCATGACTAATGGCGAATGACCAATGACCAATGACCAATGACTACTTTTGCCTTTCAATTTCTACTTTTGCCTTAAAAAATACAAATGACATACATTACCGACAAAGTTTTTAAAAACCAGGATTTCTCCGAAAAAGGATTGGAACAAGCCGACTACGAAAACTGTAATTTTAACGATTGCATTTTTTCATCGGCCAACCTTAGTAGTTACAGTTTCGAAGACTGCTCGTTTGAAAACTGCGATTTCAGCAACACAAAAATTACCAATGTTGCCTTTAAAAATGTGAGCTTCAAAAACTGCAAACTCATCGGGCTGCAGTTCGACGAATGCAATCCTTTTTTGCTTGAATTCAGTTTTAACGGATGCATGCTGAATTACGCCTCGTTTTACCAGTTAAAAATAAAAGGCACACATTTTAACCGCTGCACCATGCACGAGGTTGATTTTAGCGAAACCGATCTTAGCAAAGCCATATTCTCGGAATGCGATTTGGCCGGAGCTATTTTTAGCCGTTCCAACCTGCAAAAGGCCGATCTGCGCAATTCGATCAACCTGGTTCTCAATCCGGAACAAAACCAGCTGGCCGGAGCTCACTTCTCGCTCGACATGCTTCCCGGACTGTTAAGTAAGTATAACATTAAGGTGGATTAATTTTTTTTTGTTGTTTTGCAGTATGGATCTTTTACTTTGGTTTGACTACATCGGAACATTTGTTTTTGCAATTAGCGGCACACTGACTGCGGCCGACAAACGCCTCGACTTTTTTGGAGCAACCGTAACCGGCTTTGTTACAGCCATTGGCGGTGGTACTATGCGCGACCTTATGCTGGGCGATACCCCAGTGGCATGGATGCGAACCAACAATTATTTCTGGATGATTATTGCGGCCGTTGTGGTAACCATCATTTTCCGCCGCCATGTAATGAGACTAAAGCGCACCCTTTTTCTTTTCGATACCATTGGAATTGCCACCTTTACCTTGCTGGGACTAAAAAAGGCTTTGCTTTTTAATATCGATCCGGCTATGGCCGTGTTGATGGGCCTGTCGACGGCAGTGGTGGGAGGCGTTATCCGCGATATTTTGTGTAACGAAGTGCCACTGATCTTTCACCGCGAGATTTATGCTACCGCCTGTATTGCCGGAGCGCTGGTGTACCTCGTGCTAAGCCGACTGGGCGTTTCAGAAGTGATTTGCGAAACAGCAACCGTATCGTCCATTATCGCTATTCGGATACTGGCCATTCGATTTAATATTGCACTGCCCCGGTTGACGCATACGGATTGATGGGGTGATGGACTGAAGGACTGAAGGACTGAAGGATTGAGAGATTGAGGGATTGAGGGAAGAAATGCGTGAATGCTTTAATGCTAAAATGCTTAAATTTAAATTCGCAGCTAGTAACCAGAAGCTAGTGGCTACTTTTTACTTTATACTTTTGCCTTGCGAAGGCCTGAGGGATTGAAAGACTGATGGACTGCAGGATTAAGGGAAGAAATGCTTAAATTCAGTGATTGTATTGCTTGAAATTGTAAAACTGATAAATTGCAAAATTGAACTTGAAGCTTGAAGCTAGCGGCTAGTAGCTTGAAAATCAAAACTTTTGACTTTCTACCTTTACCTTTTGCCTTGAACCTTGAACTCCCCTACCACTCCACCAGCGACAGCCCAAACCCAACAACTGTTTGCCGGTGGTTATAATCGATCATACTTTCGCCATAGCCCGAAAATACCTGCGCCCGAAATCGAAGGTTATCGATAATTTTTATGGAATAAGCCAGGCGAAGGCTGCCGCGGTTATTATCACCAAAACGTAAACTATGACGAGCGGTACAATTAACCGTATGAATTCCTTTTCCCCACGCAAATAGTAGCTCGCTGCGCCCCAGGTAATTTTCAATTCCCGGGTTATCATCCTTTTCATCCGATTCGGGCAAACGCCACCACGGTTTAAATACCACCGATGCATTTTTTCCCTCAAGCGCCACTTGTGCCACAATACGGTTCCAGCTGCGCGACAGCGGATTTGCACGGCCATTGCTTTGATGATTATACCCCACCAGAAAAACACCATCCAACCCAAAAAGGCGATAACGAACAGGAAGGACAAACATCACTTCCGGCTCGTAATTTGTTTCGCGAAAAGGGCGCGACAAGTCGGTGTTAAACACCTGCCAGAACGATACCTGCGTATACGCGGCCCAAATATCGCCGCCAACTTTATCGCCAAATACATCGTTAAACACCTTTGTTTTCAGGCTCAGCTGAAACATTTGCTCCGTTTTATTCAGCGGAATGGATTCATCGATATTCCTTTCGGGATTAGCGCTGTGGGGCATGCGGTTTACATTGTCCGACACTTTGGCTACCAATACATAAACCGGTTTATAGGTACGTATTACAAACAAATCTTTATCGTCGTTTTCACTATCACCAATATCCCAGTGATCGGCCAACGTGTTTTTCTCCTGCCCAAAAAGTTCCTGCGCAAAAGTGTTGTAGCCTGCAAACATCAGGCCCATTAGCAACATTGTTAGTGTAATTTTCATTATTCGGCTTTTACGCTACGAAGATAGGCAATAACCCAATGCCTTACATTATGTAAGACCTGTTTGGCTAACATCTTTTAACAGTTGAAGGACTGAGAGATTGAGGGACTGAAGGGTTGAAGGATTGAGCTGCGAATGCTTTAATGCGGAAATGCTTTAATGCTTTAATAGTTGATCGACTTTGTGAAACTTTGTGCATCCTTTGTGAAACTTTGTGGTTAGTGCTTTTAAAAAAGGACTGAAGGATTGAGGGATAGAGGAAAGAAATGCATAAATGCTTTAATGCGATAATGCTTTAATGAGAACTCGCAACTCGCAGCAACTTTTGCCCTTTTACTTTTCACTTTTGCCTTACGAAGGACTGAAAGAAGAAATGCATAAATACTTTAATGCGGTAATGCTTAAATGAGAACTCGTAACTCGCAGCTACTTTTGCCTTTTTACTTTTTACTTTTGCCTTACGAAGGACAGAAGGACTGAGGGACTGAAGGATTGAAGGATTGAGCTGCGAATGCTTTAATGTGGAAATGCTTTAATGCTTTAATAGTTGATCGACTTTGTGAAACTTTGTGCATCCTTTGTGAAACTTTGTGGTTAGTGCTTAAAAAAAAGGACTGAGGGACTGAAGGATTGAGGGACTGAATGCATAAATGCTTTAATGCAATAATGCTTAAATGAGAACTCGCAACTCGCAGCAACTTTTGCCTTTTTACTTTTTACTTTTTACTTTTGCCTTGCGAAGGATTGAAGGAAGAAATGCATAAATGCTTTAATGCGATAATGCTTTAATGAGAACTCGCAACTCGCAGCAACTTTTGCCTTTTTACTTTTTACTTTTGCCTTACGAAGGACTGAAAGAAGAAATGCATAAATGCTTTAATGCGATAATGCTTAAATGAGAACTCGCGGCTAGTAACTAGAGGCTAGTGGCTACTAACAGGTTTCATGAAAAAAAGACACCGATACAGATAAAACAGGTAAATTTTTCCAAGTAAGATAATGTATATTTGGGGGGGACTTTTATCAGAAAAACATAAATGAATTTAACAATTGAAAATATACTATTAGTTGGTTCACTTCTACTTTTGATAAGCATTATTGCAGGCAAAACCTCATACCGATTTGGCATACCAACACTTTTACTGTTTTTAGTTATCGGGATGCTGGCAGGCTCTGATGGCATTGGTGGTATTAATTTTGACAATCCTCAGGTAGCCCAATTTATAGGTATTGTGTCTCTTAATTTTATTTTGTTTTCGGGCGGGCTTGATACGAATTGGAAATCAGTAAAACCAGTACTCCGGGAAGGTATTGTTTTGTCAACTCTTGGCGTTTTACTAACAGCATTATCGCTTGGCGCTTTTGTATGGTTGATTACAGATTTCACGCTCCCTGAAAGTATGTTGCTGGGCTCGATTGTTTCATCAACCGATGCAGCAGCAGTTTTCTCCATTTTACGTTCAAAAAGTCTTGCTTTAAAAACAAACCTCCGACCAACTTTAGAATTGGAAAGCGGAAGTAACGACCCAATGGCTTATGTGCTAACACTTGCCTTTCTAACTTTGGTAATTCACCAAGACCAAAGTGTTGTTACACTTATTCCGCTTTTTCTGCAACAAATGATTTTCGGCGGTATTGCAGGTTTTGTTTTTGGGTTTCTAAGTAAGATAATTATAAATAAAATAAAACTGGTTTATGAAGGCCTGTATCCCGTTTTGGTGATTGCGCTGATGTTTGTTACATTTTCGGTAACCGACTTTATCGGCGGCAATGGTTTTCTTGCTATATATATTTGTGCGGTTTATTTAGGAAATCAAGACCTGATACATAAGAAAACCATCCTGAAAATGTACGACGGCCTGGCCTGGCTTATGCAAATCGTATTGTTCCTGACCTTAGGGTTGCTGGTTTTTCCAACGCGTGTGATTCCGTATATTGGTATTGGCCTGCTTATTTCTGTTTTTTTAATTCTTGTTGCGCGTCCTATTAGTGTTTTTATCAGCCTGATGTTTTTCAAGATGAAGTTAAGCAGGCGTTTTTATATTTCCTGGGTTGGCCTACGTGGTGCTGTTCCAATTGTATTTGCCACCTATCCATTATTGGCCGGAATAGAAAAAGCAGACATGATTTTTAATATCGTATTCTTTATTTCTGTTACATCGGTTTTAATTCAGGGCACAACGTTATCTGTTCTAGCAAAATGGCTGCGTGTTTCATTACCCCAAGAAGAAAAACCTCTTTCTGAAACCGACAAATTTATTTCGGACATTACTAAAACGGCAATGAAAGAAATTACTGTTTTGCCCGATTATAATGCAGTAAACAAAAAGATTGTGGACATAAGCTTCCCGAAAGAAGCTATAATTGCGATGATTAAAAGAAAAGACAAGTATTTAACACCAAGCGGTTCTACCATAATTGAACCTAATGATATTTTACTTATTCTATCTGATAGCCAGGAAGGAATTGAAAAAGTGAATGCCTGCTTAACCCGAAATATGAATTAGAAAATCTATTACATTTTGAAACAGCTTCAACACAGGTCGCTTTCCTAACTTTTCTCAATGCACCATAGCGGTGCTTCGCCTCATCTCCAAAAGTTCTTGTGTTTTGCTCCTTCAACCTTCATTACTAAGTTCTAACGCATAATCCGGGTTTAACAAATTAATCTCTATTCAATCAGTTATTTCTAATTCGTTTTCCAGCGAAATAAAAGAGTATCAAAACTTCTGGGGTAGCATTTTTAACTATACTTAATCGTTTTTGGTGTGGTTGGTTATACAGCATGCTTCTCTCACATTCCACAGGATAAAAACTATTGCCTTATAACCTGCTGATTCATTTATCTTTCATCCTTAATCAATAATCCTTTCACTCCATTGGGTATATGGCCAATATTAAGCATCTTACTAAGAAATACCGGAATTAATGCTATTCGCGATAAAAGTGTAATTAACTTGCAAACCTTTAGCTACAAGCAAAAAAATAACCGTATTCAATAAAACTTAAGTGATAAAAACAAACTATTTCAAATTAAACCGGACATGAAAACAAAAGGAATTATTACACTTCTGATATGCATTATTTCAACGATATCTTGTAAGGAAAATGCAAAAGAAAAAATGCAGACCGGCATGTTTAGCCCCAGCTGGGAATCGTTAAAACAGTACGAAACACCCGAATGGTTTAGCGATGCCAAATTTGGGATATGGGCGCACTGGGGGCCTCAGTGTCAACCCGAAGCCGGCGACTGGTATGCGCGGCACATGTATTCCGAAGGACATTGGCAATACAACTACCATTTAAACAAATATGGCCATCCATCTGAATTTGGATTTAAAGACGTAATAAATGAATGGAAAGCAGAAAAGTGGGATCCTGAAAAATTAGTTGCCTTGTATAAAAGAGCCGGTGCCAAATACTTTTTTGCAATGGGCAACCATCACGACAATCTTGATATGTGGAACAGTAAATACCAGGAGTGGAATTCAGTTGCAGTTGGTCCGCAAAAAGATATACTTGCCGGTTGGGCCAGGGCGGCAAAAAATAATGACCTGCCCTTTGGCGTAAGCATCCATTCGGCGCACGCCTGGCGCTGGTACGAAACAGCTCAGCAGGCCGATAAAGAAGGCGAATTTGCAGGTATTCCGTACGATGGAAAACTAACAAAAGCCGATGGCAAAGGCAAATGGTGGGAAGGCCTCGATCCGCAAAATTTATATGCGCAAAACCACGCCTTAAGCCAGGAGAGCGAAAATATAGGAAGCATTCATAAACAATGGGGTTGGGAAAATGGCGCCACTCCCCCGTCTAGCGAATATTGTTTGAATTTTTATAACCGCACTGTTGATATGATTAACCAGTTTAATCCCGATTTAATTTATTTCGACGACACGGCGCTGCCTTTATGGCCCGTAAGCAACGTTGGTCTGGAAATAGCCGCACATTATTACAACTCCAACATGAAACAACACAACGGCAAACTGGAGGCTGTTCTTTTTGGCAAAATACTTACCGATGAACAAAAAGAATGTATGGTTTGGGATGTTGAGCGCGGTGCCCCCGATACTATTCAGGAAAAACCATGGCAATCGTGCACATGCATTGGAGGGTGGCACTACGACCGCGGCGTATATAACCGAAGCGACTACAAATCGGCAAAAACTGTAATGCAAATGTTAATCGATATTGTGAGTAAGAATGGTAATCTTTTGCTGAATATTCCTGTTCGCGGCGACGGTTCCATCGATGAAAAAGAGCTAAAAATTGTGGAAGACATTGCCAGCTGGATGGATATTAACAACGAATGTATTTTCGGAACACGCCCCTGGAGCATTTATGGCGAAGGGCCAAAAGCCGAAAATGCCAATCCGATAAATGCACAGGGTTTTAACGAAGGAAAAGGTGGGCCATACACCTCCAACGATGTGCGCTTTACCAAAAAAGGAGATGTACTTTATGCTGTAGTTATGGAATTACCCGAGAGCGAACAAAAGGTATTGATAAAATCGTTGTCAACCGAAAGCGCGTATTTTAACCAAACATTCGACACCGTTGAGCTGCTGGGAGGTACAATAGTTTCGTACCATTTTAATGAAGACGGATTACACATTACGCTTCCTGAAAATCTGGACTTAGTGGCTCCTCTAGCCTTTAAAATCCAGTAGTTTTCGGTTTTATCCCGGGCAGCGGAGAATAGTTTGTCCTCTCCACACAAATCATTATTGCCCGCTGCCCTTGTCCCAACAATAAATGTTGCCACAACCAATGACCAGTGACCAATGACCAGTGACCAGCAACGCGTATCTAGTAACGCGCAGCTGGAAGCTTAAAACTTGTAACTCCATTCATCCTTAATCCTTAATCCTTAATCCTTTTATTCGGTTCGTAATCAATCGTTGCCCTCCCGGACAACGCTTATACGTGACGGACCTTTGGTCCTGTTCTTTTTAGGGGCAACACCCCGATACTTCAAAGCATCGTCGCGTTAGGGCGATGAAATTGAAACAATTTCTTGCACCGCGGCTTTAGTCATTAATATTTTCATTAAAGGCTAAAGCCTACAAGCTGTTTCCTTCCAAAACACCGCCCTAAAGGACGGTGCAAAAAATCCACTTGCGCATCTTTAAAAACATTGCTTCATCATGCTATTAACTAATAGCTGGCGGCTAGTGGCTCGCAGCTTAATCCTTAATCAATAATCCTTTCATTCGGCTTGCTTCAGTCATTCCTCCCCACAATCCCAATTTCAGGTGATATAGCCATCAATCATCACCACTAATAATAGTTACCCATTCAAAAAATCACCACTTTTTGGGATTTCACACCTTGGGGCTTCCAACTAGCCTTGCAGCATAAACATTTAACAATTTTATCCAGGAATCATGAAGAAACTATTGCTATCATTTTTAATTGTAAGCGCAGGCCTTTTGGCTTTCGCACAAGAAGATGAAAACAATCCCAACCAATACACGAATTCAGCCGATAATCTTTTAATTCAAGACAGCAAACTGCTGATTGGCGGTTACGGCGAAGTACATTATAACCAACCTTTATCGGGCGACACCTATAACAACGGCAAACTAGACGTGCACCGTGTTGTAATGTTGCTGGGGTATAACTTCAACGAAAAAACACAGTTTATTACCGAAATTGAATACGAACACGTTAAAGAGGTTTATGTAGAGCAGGCTTTTTTGCAGTACAAACTGAACAACGCCATTAATTTCAGAGGCGGATTGATGCTGGTACCAATGGGAATTATTAACGAGTACCACGAGCCTACAACTTTTAATGGTGTTGAACGCCCGCTGGTCGACAATACCATTACACCAACTACCTGGCGCGAAATTGGTTTTGGTGTTACCGGAACAATGTTGCCGGCATCGTTAAAATACCAGGCTTACGTAATGAACGGCTTTAACGGTTACGATGGTTCGGCCAAACTAAGTGGCGCAAAAGGAATGCGCAGCGGCCGCCAAAAAGGAGCAGAATCGTATGTAAGTGCACCAAATTTTGCGGGAAAGATCGAGTATTTCGGAATCAGGGGCTTGAACCTGGGCTTATCGACTTACCTCGGAAAAACACAAAGCAAATTATACAACGGAATTGACAAGGATGATGATGCCGCTGTTGCAATGGCTGATTCGTCGGTAGTTGGTATTTCAATGTTCGGACTGGATGCCCGTTATTCGGTAAAAGGACTTCAGTTGCGTGGTCAGTTATACTATGCCGGCTTATCAAACACCGATGAGTACAATACTTTTACTGCCAAAGACGGTAGCCTGAATGATGTTGGAAGCGCTATGATCGGGTATTACGCCGAAGCTGCTTACAATGTTTTCCGTACGGTTGACACCGAATTGCAACTTACACCGTTTGTACGTTACGAGTTTTTAAATACCCACAGTTCGGTAGAAAACACTATTGCTAAAAACGCAGCTTACGAGAAAACAGCTATTACCACAGGACTTACGCTGGCATTAACAAAAGGAGCCGTTGTAAAAACCGATATACAGTTTGTAAAAAATGCCGCTACCAATACTTACGCAAAAACGTTTAGTGCAGGAATTGGTGTAATGTTTTAAACTATAGAAAAATGAAATTCAGATCAGGAATAGTATTGATTGCCTTATTATTTAGTGCCTGTTGGGCCTTTGCCCAAAACGAGGTGGATTTTCAGCCAAAAGCGCTGAAAAAAACCCTGCAAAAATCGGGTATCGAAACGCTGTCGGGAGTTCAGGAGATGAAAATTACCCCCCAGGCTTGCAACGAAATAAACGGCAAATACTTCCGGATAACTGAAAACAACGAAAATGCTTACCGTTACATTTACATCGGGCGGGTAAACAGCTGCCGCGCCGGAGGATGCTCGGTAACGAACGCTTTACCGCCAACACTCGATTCGGAATACTTTGATTATTATATTTTATTCGACGAGCATAAAACTGTGCAGGCAGTAAAAGTATATAACTACCAGGCCACGCACGGCTACGAAATTACCGCCAAGGGCTGGTTAAAACAGTTCATTGGGTTTAACGGCTCCGATTCGTTAAAAGTAGATAAAAACATCGATGCCATTTCAGGTGCCACCATCTCGGTATATGCCATCACCGCTGATGTGGAAAACAAAACGGCACTACTGAAAAAGCTTCAGCTATAGTACGCAAAAGTTATACATTACATACTTTTTAAGTCCCGGTTGACAGATGCCACTATCAATCGGGACTTTTTTATTTAAGGGCATGATGTACCTCTATTGAAAAAATCAAATCAATTGCAGTACGTTCGCAAGTTTAGATTCAGGTCTGTGTCTAATTCTGAAAACAGAGTTTTTATTAAACAAAAATTGCAATTCATGAATCTACTTAACAAGCAATCAGGAAAGATGATTGGCTACATTTTACTTACCTTATTTTCGTTGTCATGCGCTAAACTTCCGGTATATCAAAGTCAGGATTTTTCAGGGAAACCATCTCCTGAGTTTTCAGCCATTCCAACCACACATTTTGATAAAAAGAATAGTATTCGTTATGGTGTGGCGGTTAACGATACCAACTTCTTTTTTACAGCAACATTGAGCGACAGAACCAGTTATCAGCGAATTATGCGCAGCGGACTGAACCTGTATTTCGATCCGCAAGGAAAAAAAGGAAAAAAATATGCACTAAAAATTGAACGTTCAATCGATCAAATGAATCGACAAAGCTTCCAGGCTATACAAACTCCTGATCTGGCAATACAGGGAAATGTGGCAGCAGCCATAAACAACGCGCTAAAAAAAGTGACATGGAATGCCAACGGCAAAGAATTTACTTTTTACCCCAGTCCACACCTGTATTCCATCGAGGTTAATTTTACCACAAACGAGTACAATGAGCTGGTTTTAGAATTGCAGATGCCATTAAAAGAGATTCCGGTTGCCGATGACCAAACATTCTCTGCCGGTTTGGAAACCGGTAATTCCACATCATCTCCAATGCGCGGAAGCGGTTCTATGTCAGGTTTGAGCAGCTCGGGACGAGAAAAAGGCTCAGGTGGCAGAATGGGAGGAATGTCAGGCGGCGGCGGTGGTCGTGGTAGACAGATGAAAGGGATGTCGCAACGGGCAACAGCCACCGGCTCATCCCCGGCAGTTTCTTCGTGGTTTAAGGTTGCTTTATAGATGATAGAACAGATTGCTTCAGTCGTTCCTCCTTGCCAATGACATTCTTTGGATGTTTAAACCTGCAGCGGTCAATGACCTATTTTGTCCCGGCACGATTCTTTCCTGTCCGCTGCTTTTGTCCTGGTACATTACAAATCGTTACAGGGGTAGCGAACTAATCTAATCCTCCGTCCCGATCGAAAAATCGGGGCACCTCCTTTCAAAAGGAGGACGAGCACTGTGCAATCACCGTAAATAAGGACAATAAAAAAGGCACGGAGTTTTCCGTGCCCTATATATGAATAGATTTAAGATCTATTTTTTTACGGAATGCAGCCCGCACTCTTTTCCTGAGCCCTGCTCCCACCACCAACGTCCGGCACGGAAATCTTCGCCCGGCTGAATGGCGCGAGTACAAGGCTGACAGCCAATGCTCACAAATCCTTTATCGTGCAGTACATTGTAGGGTACGTTATATTTTTTCACCCAGTCGATGGTTTCTTCCAGGCTCCACTCCATTAGCGGATTGAATTTTACGATATCGTTTCCGGCGTCGTACTCAAAAAATTTCATGTCGCTGCGATTTTCCGATTGCGAAGCACGTAAGCCGGTAATCCAAATCTCGTTTCCTTTCAAGGCACGCTTTAATGGAATAACCTTGCGTATGCAACAACACTCTTTGCGGTTTTCCAGCGACTCGTAAAAGCTGAAAGGTCCTTTTTCGTCGAGTAGTTTTTCCACTTCTTCGGTTGGCGGGAAATACGCTTTAATCGGCTTGTTGTATTTTTCGAGCGTACTGCGGTACACTTTATACGTCTCCGGAAACAAACGGCCGGTATCTAAAGTAACCACGTTTATGGGCAGGTCGTTCTTAAAGATAATATCGGTAATCACCTGATCTTCGTATCCAAAGCTAGTGGTAAAAACCACTTTCCCCAGGTGCTGTTCAACCAGAAATTGTAATTTCTCTACAATCGTTTTTTCTTCCAGTTGTGTGTTATACTTGTTTGTTAGTTCTTGCATTTTCATGTAATTATATTTTACCACAAAGTTCTTCCTCATTTGCTCAATAACTCATTCGCTTCTGAGTCCTTTTGCCTTTTTACGTTTGCCTTTTATCTTGTTCTCTCCTACTCCACATACAAAACCAATCCCTTCAAATATTCACTCTCGGGGTGGTAAATATCAACCGGATGATCAACCGGCTGGCTCATTTGGTGAAGGATACGAACTTTTCGTCCGGATATGGCTGCTGCTGAAAAAACGGCTTCCCTGAATTTCTCTTTCGACACCACCTGCGAGCAGGAGAAGGTAAACAAAATTCCGCCTTTACGAATTTGCTCGAAAGCACGTGTATTAATTCGTTTATAACCTTTTAAAGCCTGCGTCAGTGCTTTGCGGTGCTTGGCAAATGCCGGCGGATCAAGAATAATCAGGTCGTATTTATCTTTAATGTCTTTCAGGTACTCAAAACCATCAATCGCTGTTGATTTATGGCGCTGGTCTCCAGGAAAATTCAACTCCACATTCTCATCGGTCAATTCAATGGCCGTTGCCGACGCATCAACCGAGTGCACCGATTTGGCACCTCCCTGCATGGCATAAAACGAAAAACCTCCGGTGTAACAGAACATGTTCAGCACATCACGGTCTTTCGAAAATTCCTGCACCAGCTTACGGTTTTCGCGCTGATCGACAAAGAACCCCGTTTTCTGACCATTCTCCCAATCTACCTTAAAACGAAGGCCATGTTCCAGCACTTCGTGTGCGCCCGAAGCATCGGGGCCGCCAAACAAATAACCGTCTTCCGATTTTACCTGGGCTTTAAACGGCAATGTTTTTTCGCTTTTATTGTAAACGGCTTTCAGATGGTCGCCCATCACTTCCTGCAAAGCTTTCACCAACTCTTCGCGTATAAGGTGCATTCCAATGGAGTGCGTTTGCATTACCGCTGTACCGTTGTAAAAATCAACAATCAGGCCCGGCATTCCGTCGCCTTCAGCGTGAATCAAACGAAAAACATTTGTTTCAGGGTTATTTTCAAACCCCATCTTTTTACGCAGGTTCCACGCACTTTCTATTTTGCTTTTCCAGAAATTGTAATCCGGTTCCACCTCTTCAAACGACACAATACGAATGGCAATCGATCCGATCTGGTAGTGGCCCATTGCCAAAAACCGATCCTGGTTCGAATATACTTTTACCATGTCGCCCTCAGCCGGTTTACCGTACATTTCTTTTATGGCTCCGGAGAATACCCACGGGTGAAAACGCAGCAATGACTGGTCTTTACCCGACTTTAATACAACTTTGACAAACTCTTTTGCCATCTCTAATTTTTTGAAAAGTTTTCGAAAATTTCCAGTGCAGCCCACGCATCGGTAGCTGCATAATTTTGTTGTGCTTCGGTTAATTCGCTGGCTTCCCAGTTGGTCAGCTGCTGTCCTTTCGAAATGCGAAAACCACAGGCAATTGCTGTAAGTTTTTTCAGGCTAAAATTCTGAATGCCCATTTCCTTGGCCTCATCCTGCAACTCAACAAAACCACCCGGGTTAAAGGGTACAAATTCCTGCAGGCCTTTAATATCGTCGCGGATGGCAACACCCGGTTTTATTACCTTTTCGTTGGCCAGTAATTCCACAATCTCGCGTGGCAAACCAATGCGATTAATCCGGAATAAAAAAGCCTTATTTTTGGTTGACAATTGCAGCAAAGCCACCTTGTTTACCACGCCTTTTTTAAACGACGGTTTTGTCTCGGTATCAAAGCCAATTATGCTTGCTCCGTTGAGCTCTTCCATGGCATGTTTTACCATTTGCAATGAATCGACTAAAATAATCTGGCCTTCAAAACGTTTTAAAGGCAGCTCCGTCAACTCTTCGTTTGATATTTTTTCTTTAAACATTTACTCTTCGTCTTGATCGGTTCCCCAAAATTTATCCAGCCATTCAGGATTTCCTTTCCCGGGAACCACTTCGTCATTACTACTATCAGTTGAAAAATCGGCATCGCTGTAAACCAGCATGTGCACGGCACGCATCACATTTACCAGCTGCTGCCCCCAAAACTCCTCGAAATGGTAAATACAATCCGAAATTGCATCGTTCATTACTTCTTCGTTACCAATGCTGTAATTGGTGATACAATCCTTTAAATCCTGGTAAATATCCATCAGGTTTTCGGAAACACTTGCACGAACGGTTTCTTCTCCAAACTGAATATTGGGATCGAAAACCTCGTAAAAACCATCGTTCTCGCCCAACAACTGCAACCATTTCTGATGCAACATATTGTAGTCGAGTTCGTTTACAAATTTCTCCAGTTCCTCGTCCATTACCATTTCAATCTTCTCAACAACCGAAGCCTTTAAATAGAGCAATGGCAGCAACTTTTGCAGCTTTGCAAGATTTTCTTCTGCAGTGAGATGCGAAACATTCTCGATGGTAGAACAGTACTCGTTAGCCACTGTTACAAATTCAACTACATTTTTTGAATATACGACCTGATCCATACTCACACCTGATTTCCCAATAATTTAAACTGCTGCAAAAGTAGTAAAGATTTTTAAGACAGGAGTGGAATGATGGAAGTGGAAAGATTAAAGGCTTAAGTTGGCGTGATAGTATTATTGCGGACAGTGCTTTCTTTGAGATGATTGATGTAGATTGATTTTAAGATTGATGTAGATTGATTTCAAGATTGAAGTAGATTGAAAGCGAATCAGTCAATAGAGAACTGAGACTGGATACTGCAACTTTTGCTTTGCGAAGGATTGAAGGATAAAATGCTTTAATGCTTTAATAAAAACTCGTGAAGTAAAAACTCGCTAGTGACCAATGACTAATGACTAATGACCAATGACAACTTTTGCCTTTTCACTTTTTACTTGTGCCTTGCGAAGGATTGAAGGACTGAAGCAAGAAATGCTTTAATGCGTAAATGCTTTAATAAAAACTCATGTAGTAAAAACTCGCTAGTGACTAATGACCAGTGACTAATGGCAAATGACTAATGGCGAATGACAACTTTTTCCTTTTTACCTTCTACTTTTGCCTTGCGAAGGACTGAAGGACTGAAGGAAGAAATGCCTTAATGCTTTAATGCGTAAATGCTTTAATAAAAACTCATGAAGTAAAAACTCGCTAGTGACTAATGACCAGTGACTAATGGCAAATGACTAATGGCGAATGACAACTTTTGCCTTTTCACTTTTTACTTTTGCCTTGCGAAGGACTGAAGGACTGAAGGAAGAAATGCGTGAATGCTTTAATGCTTTAATGCTTTAATGCTTTAATAAAAACTCATGAAGTAAAAACTCGCTAGTGACCAATGACCAGTGACTAATGGCAAATGACTAATGGCGAATGACAACTTTTGCCTTTTCACTTTTTACTTTTGCCTTGCGAAGGACTGAAGGACTGAAGGAAGAAATGCGTGAATGCTTTAATGCTTTAATGCTTTAATAAAAACTCATGAAATAAAAAACTCGCTAGTGACTAATGACCAATGACTAACGGCGAATGACAACTTTTGCCTTTTCACTTTTCACTTTTGCCTTAAAACTTCAGCTACTTCCATTCCAGCAGCCCGTCAACGCGGTAGATAATTTTTTTGTTATCGAGTAGCCACTTTACTATTTCGCGCATTTTTTGTTGGTCGCCTTTTAATTTGAACAAGAGATTTTCGTAAGTACATGGATCAGCAAGCAATTTTTGCACACGTTTACTAACGGTGCCAAATTCGTAATCGCTTAGCGCCAGTGCTTCTTTTGCTTTACAAATATCGCAGGTGCCACAAGCTGCTGTATCGGTTTCACCAAAATAGCTTAAAAGAATCTGGCTTCTACATGTGGCCGAATCGGTGGCATAATGAATTACCGACTCAATTTTTTCGGTGTAGTCTTTTTTACGCAGATCGTAGTTTTCTTTCGAAATCTTTATGCGGTCGATATGCACACGCTCTTTGGTGAAGTAAATAAACGGCGTTTGACTTTTCGGTACGTAATCAATCACTTTCGACTGGCGAAGGTGTTTCAGGTAATTGTACACCTGGTCGCGATTAAGCCCCGAACGTTTCGACAACAACTCTTCATCAACCGATACATAACCCGTAAACAAACCGGTGTACGAGCGCAAAAGCAGTTTTATAAAATCGTCGAGTTTGGCATTGGCCACCTGAAATTTGTACAATTCATCGCGCGAAATCGGAAAATAAACGCGCGAAGGACTGTCAACCTGCTCGGTAAATTCAAGGTATTCCTGGCGTTGCAAAATCTTTAGGCTATTGTAAACCATCGCCTGCTGAAATTTGTAGGCCTGTGCAAATCCCTGTAAGCTGAATTCTCGCACCTGTCCTTTTCCGTACCCCACGGCAATCTGGAAATAGTTACACAACGAATCGTAAATACGCTTAATATTATCAATTTCAGGAAACGAAGTTGAGATATGTTTTTTCAGCTTGGTGGTATCGGCATTATTATATAATAGTACTGCTGCCGATTTCTTACCGTCGCGCCCTGCCCTGCCCGCCTCCTGGTAATAAGCCTCCAGCGAATCGGGCGCATCAATGTGAATTACAAAGCGAACGTTGGCTTTATCGATTCCCATTCCAAAAGCATTGGTAGCCACAATTACACGTGTTCTTCCACTCAGCCAGTCGTCTTGCCGTGCACTACGCACAAAATTTCCCAAACCGGCATGGTAATAACTGGCTGAGATTCCGTTTTGCCTTAGTTCTTCAGCAATCTCACGAGTGGCTTTGCGGCTGCGCACATACACCACTCCCGAGCCTTTACTTTTTTTCAGTGTATTGAGCAGATAACCGGTTTTATTCTCAACATGACGCACCAAGTAACTCAGGTTTTCGCGGTGAAAAGACATTTTTAACAAATTCTTCTCTTTGAAACCCAGCTTGTCCTGAATATCGTCGGCCACCTTAGGCGTTGCAGTTGCTGTTAAGGCCAGTATTTTTACTTTGGGCAGCAGCTCCCGCACTTTAATAATGCTGAGGTAACTGGGGCGAAAATCGTAGCCCCACTGCGAAATACAGTGTGCTTCGTCAACCGTTAACAGGTTCACTTTCATTTGCTCCAGGCGCTCTACAAAACGCTCTGAATTCAGGCGTTCGGGCGATACATATAAAAACTTGTAATTGCCCCACACGGCGTTATCGAGCGTAAGTTTTATTTCGCGCGCCGACATACCGCTGTGCACCGCCAGTGCTTTTATCCCTTTTCGGCTCAGGTTTTCCACCTGATCTTTCATTAAAGCAATCAAGGGTGTTACCACCACACAAATGCCCTCGTGTGCCAGCGAATAAACCTGGAAAGTTATGGATTTTCCGCCACCGGTTGGCATTAAACCAAGGGTATCCTTCCCCGCTGCAACAGACTCAATTATTTCGAGCTGCAGCGGCCGGAATTCGGGGTAACCCCAATAGCGGGTAAGTATCTGCCTGAAGTCTTCCATCATTACAAATTAACCTAATTAATTCAAAAAAATAAACTAATTATTTACAAGGCTGACGAAATAATTGATATACAATTATTTGTCAGGGTTAGCCTTGACATTGAAAATCATAAAACAACCTCTAAACAGAGAACGTATCGTGCAGATTTTCAATCGTCAACACTTCGTGTGAAAAATTTTATGAATTTTTCGGGTTAATAAATCAGTTTAACCTTTAACAATTTTTAGTCTTCAAAAGTAAGCACTGCGTAAATAAATCAGTTCTGGTCCACTATTTTTTTGTAGTTTTGCGCTTTAATAAAAACATTAAAATAGTTAGGCATGTCGTTTCTAGAAGACAAAATACAGTTTGAAGGGCTAACCTTCGACGATGTTCTTTTAATTCCCTCATATTCAGAATTGTTACCACGCGAAGTTGATCTTTCTTCGAAATTCACCCGTAACATTATCATCAATACTCCGATTCTTTCGGCAGCAATGGATACAGTTACCGAAAGTAAAATGGCGATTGCCATTGCCCGCGAAGGTGGTATTGGTGTGATTCACAAAAATATGGGTATTGAGGAGCAAGCGCACCAGGTAACAACTGTAAAACGTGCCGAAAATGGTATGATCTACGACCCGATTACCATTACACCAGAGAAAAAAGTAAAGGATGCACTGGATTTTATGGCCAAGTATAAAATTGGTGGTATTCCGGTTGTTGATGGTCACGGGCACCTGGTAGGTATTGTTACCAACCGCGACCTTCGTTTCGAGTTGAACATGAGCCGTCCGATTTCGGAAGTAATGACCAGCGAAAACCTGGTTTCTACGCTAGAATCAACTGATTTACATAAAGCTGCAGAAATTCTTCAACGCCATAAAATTGAAAAACTTCCGGTTGTTGATAAAGAAAATAAATTGATTGGGCTGGTTACCTATAAAGATATTACCAAAGCAAAAGACAAACCGCTGGCCTGTAAAGACGAAAAAGGCCGTTTGCGTGTAGCTGCCGGTGTTGGTATTGCGGGCGACACCATGGATCGTGTAGATGCACTGGTGAAAGCACAGGTTGACGCATTGGTTTTGGATACTGCCCACGGCCATACCAAAGGTGTTGTTGAAATGCTGAAACGTATAAAATCAAAATATCCGGAGAAAGATGTGGTTGCCGGAAACATTGCTACTGCCGACGCGGCAAAATTACTGGTTAGCGCCGATGCCGATGCGGTAAAAGTTGGAATTGGCCCTGGATCGATTTGTACCACACGTGTTATTGCAGGCGTGGGTGTACCACAGCTATCGGCTATTTACAATGTTTCAAAAGCTATTCAAGGCTCAGGCGTTCCTGTAATTGGCGATGGCGGATTACGCTACTCGGGCGACTTTGTAAAAGGTTTGGCTGCGGGAGCCGACTCGATGATGGCTGGTGGACTATTTGCCGGTGTTGAAGAATCGCCCGGTGAAACCATTCTTTACCAGGGAAGAAAATTTAAAGCTTACCGTGGAATGGGATCGGTTGAAGCCATGCAAAAAGGTTCGAAAGACCGCTATTTCCAGGATATGGAAGACGACATTAAGAAATTGGTTCCTGAGGGAATTGCTGCACGTGTTCCTTTCAAAGGATCATTATACGAAGTGCTTTATCAATTGCTTGGTGGTATTCGTGCCGGAATGGGCTATTGCGGAGCACAAAATATTAAAGCGCTTCAACAGGCTAAATTCACCCGTATTTCAAATGCAGGTGTTCAGGAAAGCCATCCGCACGATGTAAGCATTACACGCGAAGCACCGAACTACAGCAGCCGCCAGTAAGCGCGGGCTGCTTTTTCCCGAAAGGGCATAAAACAATCACAATTTGCTCAGGCAGTGTTGTTCAACTATAAACCAATGGTGTAAAATGAACAGAATTTTCTTTTCGTTGATTTTTTTTGTTGTCATTACGTTACAGGCTTTGGCTCAACCTGCCAGAGCACTACTAACTATTGACGGACAAGAAGTTAGCAAAGAAGAATTTGAATTCATTTACAAGAAGAATAACAGCAACCTGTATGCTGATGCCGACAGAAAAACACCTAAAGAATACTTGGAACTGTTCATTAATTTTAAGTTGAAAGTTGTTGAAGCTGAAAACTTAAAGATGGACACCAGCCGGGCCTTTATTAATGAACTGGCCGGCTACCGGAAAGAAATTGCTGCGCCTTATCTTACCGATATTGATTTTAACGAGCAACAGGTTGAGGAGCTGTACCGCCGCATGCAACTGGAGGTAGATGCCAGCCATATTTTGCTGCGTATTGACAAAAATGCATCGGCAGAACAAGAACAACAGGTACTCGATAAAATCACCAACATTCGTAAGCAGATTATTGCAGGGAAACCGTTTGAGGATGCTGCTGTGGAGTACTCTGAAGATCCGTCGGCACAAACGAACAAAGGCCATCTGAATTATTTTACGGCTTTTACCATGGTAGCTCCTTTTGAAGATGCTGCCTTTAACACGCCCGTTGGAGAAATTTCGGAGCCGGTGCGCACCGATTTTGGTTACCACCTGATAAAAGTGCACGACACCCGCCCCAACAAAGGAGAACTGCAGGTTGCCCACATTATGAAAAACGTGGGACGGAATGCCTCTCCCGAAGAAAAAGCCAAAGCCAAAACGGCCATCGACTCTATTTATCAGCTGCTGCTCGACGGAGCTGATTTTGCAACTTTGGCCAAAAGTGAATCGCAGGACCGACGCTCTGCTGTTCGTGGCGGAGAAATGCCCCGGTTTGCGGCAGGCAGAATTGTAAAGGAATTTTCCGATCCGGCATTTGCACTGAAAAACGATGGCGATATTTCCGAACCTGTGGAAACGCCCTATGGTTACCACATTATAAAACGATTAAATGCGCGCCCTGTTCCTCCTTTCGAAGAAGCCCGCACATTAATCGAAAGTCAAATTAAAAAAGATGCTACGCGACTGGCTTCCGGGAAAAAAGTATTTGTTGAAAAACTGAAGAAAGAATACAACTTCTCGGAAAACAAAGCTGCCAAAGCCAAATTGGCTGAGCTATCTATTGCTGCCAATACCGCTTTACCGGAAGAGACATTCTTTACTATCGACAACAAAAACTTTGGAGCAGAAGAACTGACAGCGTTTATTACACGAAAAAATATAAAAACAGGAGCTTACCGTTCGGTTTACGACGATTGGGTAACAGCTGAAATTACCAATCTGGAAGACGCGAAACTGGAAGAGAAATACCCCGAGTTCCGCTACCTGATGAACGAATACCACGACGGCATTTTGCTGTTTAATATTTCGCAGGAAAAAATATGGAACTATGCCGCGCAAGACACCGCGGGGCTGGAAGCATTCTACCAAAAAAACAAGGATAAACACCTTTGGGGCGATCGTTTTAAAGGTCATATAATTACCTGTAAGGATGTATCGGTTCGCGAAGAGGCCGAAAACCTGTTTGGTGCCGGCCTGAATGCCGACGAAGTGCTTGCACACATAAATACCGATGGCGAAGAACTGATTTCCATTGAAAGCGGAGCCTGGGAAGAAGCCCAAGATCCGGTAGTGGACTATTACGTTTGGAATGGCAAAGAGCCGGAAAATTTTGACAGTGCCACTACTTTTGTTCGCGGCGATAAAATTAAACCGGAGCCAAAAACACTGGATGAAGCGCGCGGCCTTTTTATATCCGATTACCAGGATTACCTGGAAGAACAATGGATTAAAGAACTACGCCGCAAGTACAAGGTTAAAGTGAATAAAAAACTGCTAAATTCCATCGAGGGTGTTTAAACGAAAAATTAAATATGGTTTTATCGTTGCACTGGCAATTGCCTTTGCTTCGTGTTCGTCGGAAAGTAACGATGAACCGCTTGCCAGCGTTGGAGAAAAAGTGCTCTACCGATCGGTGGTAAACGAAATTCTGCCCAAAGGAGTTAGTAAGGAAGACAGCATTTCGATGAGCCAGAATTACATCGACAAATGGATTAAACAGGAACTGCTCATTCAAAAAGCCGATGAAAATCTGAGCGAAGAGCAAAAAGACCTTCGCAATGAAATTGAAGAATACCGCAATTCGCTAATTATCTATAAGTATAAAAACGAGTTGATAAAACAACGGATGGACACCCTTGTTACCGACCAGCAGATTGAAGAATATTACAACAATAATCCGGCAAATTTTAACCTGACTAACAGCATTGTAAAAGCTACGTTTGTGATGATACCCGGCGATTTGGCCGATCCCAACATGGTAAAAGCCTTGATTGACGACACTTCGCCCGAAGGAATTGACGAATTGCGCGACTATTGCAGTCAGTATGCAAAAAAAGCAAACATATCGGCCGATGAATGGATCAGCTTCCAAATGCTGGAAAAAAACTTCCCGCAACAAGTGGAAGACCCCGAGGCCTTTCTGAAGCGGAACCAGCTGTATGAAATGAATGATTCAAATTATTACTATATTGTCAGCATTCATGATTATAAGCTAAGTAACGATCTGGCTCCGATTGAATTTGTGCGGGACAATATTAAAAATCTGATCCTGAATCAGCGTAAGATCAAATTCTTAAAAGAAATTGAAGAAAATATTTACACGGAAGGTGTACGTAAAAAGAAATTCAGAATATATGACACGAAAACGAATTAATGAAAATATGATGACTAGAATTTTTGTAACAACGATGCTAATGCTTGCGGTACTTACCGGAGCAAATGCTCAGGATAAGGTTATCGACCAGATTGTAGCCGTGGTTGGTGGTAACGTTATTTTGAAATCGGACATCGAAACCATGAACATTAACCAGCAGGCGCAGGGAATTACTTCGGAAGGAGACATGAAATGCGAGATACTGGAAGATTTTCTGATTAACAAACTGCTGGTTGCCGAGGCCGAACTGGACACTTTGATTACGGTAACACCCAGCCAGGTTAACCAACAAATGGATGCGCAGTTGCAAATGTATATGCAACACTTTGGTACCGAAAGCGCTGTTGAAACCTATTTCGGAAAATCAATTGCCAGTATTAAAGCCGACATGCAGGAAGCCATTCGCGAGCAGATACTAAGTCAGCAAATGCGCTCGAAGATTGTGGAAAATGTAACCGTTACTCCATCGGAAGTGCGTTACAACTACCGAAACCTAAGCAAAGATGAAATTCCAACCATACCAACGCAATACGAGTATGCACAAATTACTGTGGAACCCAAAATAGAACTGGAAGAAGAAAACCGGGTGAAAGCCAAACTGCGCGAGATTAAAAAACGAATTGAAAACGGTTCGAGCTTTGCCGCAATGGCCGTAATTTACTCCGAAGGTCCTTCGGCTAAAGATGGTGGCGTTATTGGTTATTCAGGACGGGCACAACTTGATCCGGCTTACGCAACAGCGGCCTTCAACCTTAAAGACGATAAAGTATCAAACGTAGTAAAAAGTGCATTTGGCTACCACATCATTCAATTAGTTGATAAACAAGGCGGAAAAGTAAATACCCGCCATATTTTAATGAAACCAAAAGTTTCGGTTGACGCAAAAGAAGAAGCTTACGAACGCCTCGACAGTTTGGCCAACCTCATTCGCAAAGATGAAATTGCGTTTGATCAGGCAGCGCAAATGTTCTCGTACGACAAAAATACGCGTAACAATGGTGGTATTGCCATTAACGCCAACACCATGTCGTCGAAATTTTCGATTGAAGAGGTTGATCCCGATGTAAGTAAAATCATTACAAAAATGAACATCAACGAGATTTCAGAGCCGTTTGAAACCATTGATACCAAAAACCAGCAACAGGTTTATAAAATAATCAAGCTGTTAAAAAAAATCGATTCGCATAAGGCCAATCTGCAGGACGATTACCAAACGCTTGCCGAATTGTACCTGGCGAAAAAGAAAGAACAGGTTTTGGAAGAATGGATTGCCGAGCGCCAGTCGCAAACCTACATCCGTATCGACAGAACTTACGCCAACTGTAACTTTAATTTCGACAACTGGATTAAATAATAACCCACGAAATTTTGTTTATGAATTTAAAAAACGACGTTGAAGCCTTAGATGCACTTCAGACCAAATTTAAAGACCTGAAAAAGGAAATTACTACCGTTATCTATGGCCAGGATGCAATTATCGATCAGGTACTGATCTCGCTGTTTAGCCGCGGTCATGTTTTGCTGATCGGTGTTCCCGGGCTGGCAAAAACGCTGCTTGTAACTACCATTGCAAAAATTCTGGGGCTTAAGTACAACCGTATTCAGTTTACGCCCGATTTGATGCCATCGGATATTATCGGTACTGAAATTCTTGACAACGAACGTAACTTTAAATTCATACAAGGGCCTTTGTTTGCCAATATCATTCTGGCCGACGAGATTAACCGTACGCCGCCAAAAACGCAATCGGCACTGTTGGAAGCCATGCAGGAACAATCGGTTACTGCCGCCGGACAACATTTCGAGCTCGACAAACCGTTTTTTGTGCTGGCTACGCAAAACCCAATCGAGCAGGAAGGAACCTATCCCCTGCCCGAGGCACAGCTCGACCGTTTTATGTTTTCGGTGTGGCTCGACTACCCAAAACTGGAAGACGAAATTACCATCGTAAAAAATACAACTACCATACAAAACACCCAGTTAAAACCGGTTATTTCAGGAAAAGAAATTCTGTTCTACCAGGATCTGATTCGTAAAATTCCGGTAAACGACAATGTGTTGCGTTATGCAGTTACGCTGGCGGCAAAAACCCGTCCGGAGAATGAAAATGCAGCCGAGATCAGTAACCAGTACCTGAAATGGGGTGCGGGGCCACGTGCATCGCAGTACCTGGTATTGGGCGCTAAAACACATGCTGCTTTGCGTGGTAAATATTCGCCCGATATTGAAGATGTAAAAGCCGTTGCGCCTTCTATTCTGCGGCACCGCATTATTAAAAACTACAAAGCCGAAGCTGAAAATATTTCAATCGACGAAATCATCGACAAATTGCTTTAATGTCTTTTTACCGTATTAATACCAGCGCCTCGTTGCGCAAATTTACCCCTGCAATTTTCTTTCTTTTCCTTTTGTTTATTGCCGCAAAAGGATTCTCGCAGGAAAAGAAACGCGTGGAAATCATTCAGGCTGAAACATTGGAACAAAGCGAAAACGTTGCCAATGCCCAGCGCCTGATCAACGACGTAATCATCCGTCATGAAGATATTCTGCTGTACTGCGACAGTGCTTATACCTACGATCAATCGAACCGCGTAGATGCTTTTGGCAATGTACATATTAACAAGGGCGACACGCTGCACCTTTATGCACGAAAAATTTATTACGATGGCGACCGCAGTTTTGCACAGGCCATAAACAATGTAAAGCTGGTGAATAACGAGGTAACGCTTTACACCGACACGCTGGATTACGACATGAACCTGAACGTTGGCTACTACGATTGTTTCGGAAAAATTGTTGACAGCACCAACACCCTTACCAGCAATGTGGGGAAATATTACCTCGACAACAACGAAGCACATTTTACCGACAGCGTTGTTGGCTTCTCCGATAAATATACGATCAACAGCGAAGACCTGCGCTACAATACGCAAACCGAGGTGATCTATTTTATGGGGCCAACTACCATCCGCGATTCGGTGAATACCCTTTATGCCGAAGATGGTTGGTACAACACCCAAACCGGCGAGGCCGACCTGAAAGATAAACCAAGCGTATTTAACGAAACGCAACTGTTAACCGCCCAACAAATAAGCTACAACAAAGAAAATGGCGATGGTTATGCCGAAGGAAACGTACATATCGAAGACTTTGAAAACCGTACCATAATTCAGGGAAACAAGGTAATTTACAACGACGCTAAAGAAACAGCCATTGCCACCGATTCGGCCGTATTTATTTCGTACAGCGAAGCCGACAGCCTGTTCCTGCATGCCGACACCTTAAAAAGTATCCCCGACACTGTTGATGGCGAAAATATTGTGATGGCCTACTACGGCGTACGCTTTTTCCGTACCGACATACAGGGGCTATGCGATTCGCTGATGTATTTTACCAAAGATTCGCTGGTTCAAATGCACAGCAACCCGGTTATCTGGAGCGAACAGCACCAGCTTAGTGCCGATTATGTTGAAATGATTCAGCACACTACCGCCCCCAACGAAATGCATATGATGAAAAACAGTTTTATCATTTCGAAACAGGATTCGGGGCGCTACGACCAGATTAAAGGAAAGGACATGACCGGCTACATTGTAAACGGCAAACTACGCAATATTGATGTGGATGGCAACGGGCAAACCCTGTATTATGCACGCGATAAGGAAGCTGTGATTGGCCTGAACAGAGCAGAAAGCAGCAATATCAGCATACGTTTTAAAGAAGGAAAGATTGATGCCATTGCATTCCAAAAACAACCCGAAGGACAGCTAAAACCCATTTTAGAACTTGATGAAGGCGAAAAAACGTTACCTGGTTTCGAATGGAAAATAAAACTTCGTCCGCTGTCGAAAAACGATATTTTCTGGCGACCTGAGAAGAAAGAGGTTGTTGAGGAAGAGGTGGAAGAAGTCATTGGTCAGTAGTCACTGGTCATTGGTCACTGGTCACTGGTCATTGGTCACTGGAAACAGGATCCTTGATCGTTGGATATTGGTTATTCGAAATTGATTATTGGACATTTGATCATTGATAAAGAATGCTTTGCTGCAAGGATGTTATCTCTATTTTTAGCATACATAAAGATGACATCCCTGAGTTGCAGGATGCTGTCATTCTGCAGCGCAGCGAAGAATTTGTTACACCGGAACATCACTTTCCCTCAAAATTTCGTAGATCATTATTCGAACTTAAGTTTCCAGATGCAGTTTTGAACGGGCCTGCCCGAATCAAAAAATTACCTGCCGCAAAATTGCCCGGGATTACCTTACATGAAAAGTTAATAGCCGCAGAACTGCAGGGGCAAATTCAATTCCCAGTTCCGCAAACGACTCCTTCTCCTTTTTTAAGGCATGGTATAGGTCAATAATTTCATCGGTGAACTCTTCCAGAACTTCGCTGCGTAATACATCAGCCTCTTTTCGCTCATTGTAACGCTCGACCAACGACTGCATTTTATGCGAAAAATCGATGCCTTTCAACTTGTTTACCTTTTTAAATTCATCGATAGCTTTGGCAAGCAATTGTCGCAGCAGTTTGATTTTTGTATTTGGCAGTTTGATTTTATCGATTTTAGCCAGGTAATCGTCATCAAAAATATCCACTTCCGTTTGTCCGTCCTGCCCCAGTTTGAAGATCTCTTCAACCCCATCGCTGGATATCGCCTCACTGTTCAGCTTCTTCACCCGGGCATTCATCTGTGCAATATCGTCTTGTTTCGAGTTCTCGATTATGTAAGTCCACCGCGATGTTTCGGGCAAAAAGAACACATTTCTCATGGTGTAGAACTCCACCATCTCAATAAATTTCTCTTTGCCTTCGCTCATCAGTTCTGCGCGGCGCTCTTCAAATTTATCGCTGGCAAATTTCAGGAAAATGAGTCCTAAAACCACGTGTTTATACTCGCTTGATTCAACGGTTCCCCTCAACTTATTGGCCGAATCCCAGAGGTTTTCTTACATACTCTTTTGCTTTCCGTTTTGTTTTTTGGCCATAGAAATATTTATAGTTTCGGTTAATGGTATATTATTCTAATACAATGTATTTAGTAGGAAGGAAGAAATACATGATTGGTATATTTAGTTAAATAGATTTTATTTTGAAGGGATTGTGAATAAAAAGCGGGAAATCATTTAACCAAATCAGAAGAAACAATTTGATAGATATTATCGATGGCCTTATACCTTGCTCCAATATAAAAATAATTATATTTACATCGGGTGATCGTTCTGATCATCCGTGTGTTTGGGGGTTAACATTGAAAGAGCCATTATTGAATGGCTCTTTTTTTATGCTTTAGTTTACTACATCATGTATGGAAACACACAAAACTATTCTTGCCAAGCGGAAACCAAGTCAACAAATTCTTGTCTGTATCCGAAAGGATCAAACGTAAGCGAGTTCCCCAGTAATCCGAGTACCATTTGCTTGGAAACTTCTCCTTGGTATTCCGATTGTTTCATCATCAAACCAAATCCGCCTACACCTGCTGCAAATTGCATATTTTCTGAAGAATTGGAGATATTGGTCGGCGTAGCATTAACTTCGTGCATAATCAACTGGCTTTCACTTGCGTTTGGCTTTTTGTATCTAAAATCGAATTGCGCGAATTTTTCATTTGGCGAAGCATTTGCAAGTACAAGTTCGTACAAAGCAGTAATGGTTTGCGACGAACCAATTTCACCTGCATCTGTTGAATCGTTTTCAAAATCTTCATTCTCCAGGCTTCGGTTTTCGTAACCAATAAGGCGGTACGAGTCAACCGTATTTTCATTAAATGTAAGCTGAATCTTTGAATCTTTAGCTACAGTGAAAAATTTACCGAATTCATGGGTAAATACCTTTTGTATTTGCTTGGCATTATCGATGTATTCGTAATTCCCATTTCCTTTATTGGCAATTTGCTCCATCATGTAATCATTTAAATTTCCGCTTCCAACCCCCAAAACAGTTAGATAAATACCCGATTCGCGTTTTTCTTCAATCAATTCAACCAACTCATCGGTTGACGAAGCGCCAACATTAAAATCGCCATCCGAACCAAGAATTACCCGGTTATTTCCTTCCGGAATAAAGTTTTCTTCCGCAATCTCATAGGCGGTAATTATTCCTGCTGCACCTGCTGTTGAACCACCAGCGCCAAGTTTATCGATTGCTGCTTTAATTTTTTCTTTTTCATCGCAATAAGTCGAAGGCAATAACACACCGGCTTCACCGGCATAGGTTACAATTGCAATTCTATCCTGATCCTTAAGGTTATCTGTCATGGTTTTAAATCCCGACTTAAGAATACCTAATTTTTCAGGCGAATTCATCGACCCGGAAACATCGATTAAAAAAACGTAGTTCGAATTTGGAAGCTCATTTTCAGGAATGGTTTTTCCCTTCATTCCTAATCGCATAAGGTAATGTTCCGTATTCCAGGGGCAGCTAGACAGCTCAGAATTTAAAGAAACATTTTCACCATTTTGAGGCTCGGCATAATCGAAAGTAAAATAATTGAGGTACTCTTCAATTCGCACCGACGCTTTAGGTGGCGTTTGGCCTAAATATAAGAAGCGTCTCATATTCGCATACGAACCACCATCGGCATCAACCGAGAATGTAGAAACTGGTTGATCGCTAACTTTTATGAAAGGATTTTCTTCATAGTCATTGTAATTTTCGCGATAGTTGTCCGGATAGTTGTCCGGGTAGTTATCCTGACCGGAATCCATAAAAGCAGCCAGGGACATTTCATTGTATTTAACATCACTTACATCATCTTCAGTGCAAGCATTAAATAAGAACAAGAGTACAACTGCGGCGGTGAATAGATTTGTTTTCATGTTTAGAATAGTTTTGTTTTTTATCAGTTACTTTAAATAATGAGGAATATTCTTGCAATTTGGCTTATGTCATCTTGGTCGATTTTATATAATGATGCATTAGTTGGTGTTTGGGTTGCGTCGTACACGAATTAAACTGGCAGTACTAATAGCCAATCGCAGCTTTTAACCGGCCCGAACTACTGTTATCCTTCATTAAGAAAGACGAATGGACAAATTATCAACTTTTCAATTTCAGTTAAATCTTTTCCTGTTCTTCGGGTTCTTTCTTCTTATTTTAGGTTTTGTTGTGCGCTGCGCCCTTTGATTTCTTTCGTATAATTTATTTAAATCACGGCAAGTACACCAATTTTGTGTATATCTATTTCGTGTTTTATCGCGCTTTAGTTTTCTTTCCACTGTTTCCTTTTCTTTCGCTGCCAGCTCGTTTTCTTTGGAATAAAACTTCGGTTTATTCTTAAAATTCGACAAGCGAATGGGATAACGTGCCGGTTTGCCATTGTCGCCCAGAACCCTTGTTATGCTTATCTGTGTGGTAATTTTTTACCAAAGTTTTAAACGAGTTACGACACAACGATTGAATTATCTGAGCAAAGAGTGTTAAATTTGTCTTCATAGCCAAGTTGTATTTTTATAATTCGGAACTACAAAAATAATTGCTCCACCTTTTGGAAGCCTAATTGGCTTTGTTTAGGACAGATGTGATTGAGATTAATTGATAAAACAAAAGAAGAAAAAAACAGCTATAAAATAGCTTTATTGAACGTAAAAAAATCAAACACAATCGATTCCGGGTTATTCCGCAAAAACATGAGTCCCTTCAAGCAAAAGAACAAATCTAAACACATTGTAATCAGGCATTAATACATGGCAAACCCGATAACATTTCCTGGCTATTTCCTGATAAAACAACAAATTTTCAGTCACAGGTAAAATAGGAAAAATAGCATTCGCTATTTGTAATTTTCCAATCTGCGAAACAATATCATCGTAATAGCCACACTCAGATGCAATTTGAGCCAAAAAAGCAGGATTAAATTGTACATTTTTGCTGTGCGTATCCAGGTTTCCTTCTGCTAATTTTACAGCTTTTCCAAGCATAAGCGCCAGATTTATTTTCGTTATTCCCTGCTGAACAGCAAGTTTTACAGAGTCGCCCACCAGGTTTCCAAAGTGGATAAAAGCGGTATCGGGCAAATAAGAGAATTCAGAGCGAAGCCGATTTTCGCTGCGTTTGCCAGAAGTCAGCACAACCTCCTCACATCCGGAATTGTATGCCACAGACATCTGGTATTTAATAGTCGACAAAAAGGCTTCATTGGAATACGGCTTCACTTTGCCAGAGGTTCCAATAATTGAAATACCGCCCACTACACCAACCCGCGGGTTAAAAGTTTGTTTGGCCAACGCTTCTCCTTCCGGCACAAATGGTTTTACCTCAAAACCAGTATCCATTTCATATTCTGCGGCCAGTGTTTCCAGCGCTTCTGTTATCATTTTTCGCGGAACGGGATTAATAGCAGGTTCACCAACCGCCACTTGCAATCCGGGCAAGGTAACTTTTCCAATGCCCTTTCCCTGCAAAAAACGGATACCATTTTGGTGGGTCAGTTTTAGTTCGCATCCAATTTCTTTCCCGTGTGTAACATCGGGGTCGTCGCCGCCATTTTTAATTACCGTACAGGCAGCCGATTTTTCGGAAATCCACTCGGGGAAAATCCAAAAACGGGTTTGTTCTCCGTGGGGCAAAGACACCTCTGTCGACTTCGGGAAGGCCCCTTCGGCCAAAGCGATAAAACAGGCTTTAACTGCTGCTGTAACGCAAGTTCCGCTTGTAAAACCAGCACGTAATTCTCCGTCTTTCCTTAAAATGCTTTTTCGCAAAATATAAAGTTGCTGAAGCAATTGTTTTTCCGAATGAACACTGAAATTGAAGTTGGGCAATACAGGGCGTTTTACAATCCACAAAGGAATGTTTAACTGTTCGGAAACTGCAATTTTACTTGCCATAAAACCGGAAACGCCGCTTTCCTTACTCAACAAAATCTGGGCTTTTTTCTGTTTCGCCAGTTGTAATAATTCATCAACATCATCCGATGGGTTCATCGGAATAATCCATTCTGTTGAAATTGTTGATTGTGCTGCTTTTTGCCGACTAAGTGTTGTATTTAAAATCCGAAAGAAACAGGTTCGGCTTTCCCAAACATTTTTTAATACCGGAATGGTTTGAACGCCTGTTAAGGATAAAATTCGTTGGAAATTGCTTTTTAAAAGTGCCGCAGTAAGTTGCTCATACGAATCAAAAAAAGTAACATTTTGAAGATGCTGTGATTCGTTATATTCTCGTTCGTAGCGCAAAACAGGAATTTCAAGTTGTTGAGCTGCTTCGTAAATATTTTTGTGCAGCTGAACAGCAAACGGATGCGCGGCATCAATAAGAAGTCGAACTCCATTTTTACGGCAAAAGGAAATCATCTCCGCCGGTTCCATGACCCCGGAAATGAGTTTTCCTTTCAAAGCTGTTTCTACCTTGCTTTTTGTTGAATAATAATACGGTTCTTCGATAAAATCGAGAATCTCTGCCGTTTTTTTTCCCTCTGTGGTACCGCCAAAAACTAAAATCATAATCATTCGCATCCTTTCCGGAAAGCATGTGCAAACTTCCGGTCGTATAATTTCGATTCCCCCGAGCGGTTGTCAATGGCTTTTCCAACAACGATTAATGTGGTCATGGTGAGCTTGTTTTCTTTTACGGTTTGCGCCAGCGTTTCCAAAGTACAGCGATAGATTTTTTCATCCTGCCAGGTTAATTTATAACAGACTGCAACCGGTGTTTCCGGCGGATAATGCGCTAATAAGTCTGCCTGAACTTTTTGGGCAATGGCAGCACTTAAATAAATACACATGGTACTTTGCGACTGCGCCAGTTTATTCAGTTGTTCTTTTTCGGGCATGGGTGTGCGCCCTTCGCCACGGGTGAGGATAATGGTTTGCACTTCTTCGGGAATGGTGAATTGAGACCGCAAAGCCGCTGCTGCCGCCTGAAAAGAGGAGATTCCCGGCGTAATATGATAATGCCAGCCCCATTTATCCATTATTGCCATTTGTTCCTGAATAGCGCCGTAAATACACGGGTCTCCGGTGTGGAGACGCACAACGGATAAACCCTTGTCGTAATACTGTTTCATACTTTCGAGCTGGGTGTACAAATCCATCCCCGCTGAGCTTTCCACCACACATCCTGATTTTGCGTATTCTGTAAGTTCGCGTGGAACAAGGCTTCCCGCATAGAGAATATAATCTGCCGTTTGTAAAAGGCGTTTCCCTTTTACCGACACCAGTTCCGGATCGCCCGGTCCGGCGCCTACAAATTCCACAAAACCTTTACGTTCTTTTTGGGCGTCAATGGCCACGGCGTAGGTGAAAAACTTATTACCTGCCTGCAATTTTGTTTTTTGAATTAACAAACCATTTTCAGCGAGGTGCATTGCAGCAGCTTCGGCTACTCCGGCGCTTCCGGTAACAACTTCCACTTTTTCCGAAGGGTTGGGAACATTGTATTTTGCCAGCACTTCGCTGCTAATACTGTGCAATAAAACTCCCCATTCGCGGCTTAACTGAAGAAACGCATCTTCGTCTTTCTTCAGTTCTGCCGTAGCCAGCGAAGCCACCGATAGTGAAGAAATGCCTTGCTCTTTCAAACTTTTTTCCAGTGTTTGCTGAAATTCTTCGTAAGGCAATCCGCGTTGACAGCCCAATCCTAAACATACCATTGGCGGACGATAAAAAATGGCCTTGTCACCAAAATCGTGTAAAAACGGCGTGATGGCCAGAATCAGGTTATAATTTTCAGTATTCAACTCTTTTCTGGAATAAAATACGTCAACAAATTCCGGACAACCGGATTCAAGAAACAGAGTGCCTTTGTCGCGGGTTTCCAGCAATAATGCTGTTTTTTTACGGTTTACAAAATGGCCCGTTAAGGAAGTGTGATTGCCGGAACATTCCATTTTCCAGTTAAACTGCCGGGGTAACACATCCAGCGCCCAAAGTTCCGATGTGTCGCTAACAGTGGTAAGTACAGGAGTAGCACCGAGCAGGTTGGCCAGTTTTTTTGCCAGTTCGTTTGCGCCTCCAATATGCCCCGAAACTACCGGCTGCACAAATTGGCCATTGGCATCAATATTTATGACTGCAGGGTCGGTTTTTTTGTTTTTCAGAAAAGGGGCAATTTCGCGGACACAAATCCCCAGCGCACCAATAAAAACCAGCGCATGTCCTGTTTGCCACAGTTTGTTATAATCAACTGGCTTTTGAATCATTTTGGCATCCGGTTCTTTTCTCAGAATTTTCTCTGCCAGTGCCTTTCCTGTTTCTGAATGTGTTATTATTGAAATCATAGTTTCTTATTTATTACAGATATTTGCATACTCATCGCATAAAATACTGCTTGTTCTTATTGTTTTTTTATGGCTAAAATGCTTATCGGATTATGCTCGTCAACCGCTAACTTTTGCTGAATCTGAAGTTGGTAATTGTTTTTCCTGGCCCAGCATAAAAAGCTGTTTTCGCTCTGCTCGCTTACGGAGTTAAAAACAATTATACCTCCATGAAGCAGATGAGCGTTTACATCGTTAAGAATAACTTCCATTTTTCCGCCGTAACCTCCCAGAAAAACGGCATCAGGCTGCTCTTGATTTGCTTTATCCATCTCGGCATAATCGCCAATGAAAAGTTGTATTCCGGGAGTTTGAAATTTGCGTGCATTTTTTTTGATGATTTCCAACGATTCTTTTCGTTTTTCGAAAGCAACAACTTTAACATCAGGAAAATGAAGGCGTGCTTCTATCGAAACGCTTCCGGTGCAGGCTCCAACATCCCAAAATAATTTTTTGTTGTGAAGTTGAAGCGCCGCCAGAGTAAGCATACGAATTGCCATTTTTGTAATCATTTTCGGACGCCCTTCCAAAATTTCAAAATCAGTTTCCGGAATCCCTTTTCGCGGAATCCGGTCTTCTGTCATTTCCAGAAAAAAGCAATTGGGGTGCGAAAACGGAAAAGTTGCTGCACCCTGTAAGGAAAGTTCAACAATACGCTCGTTTTCTCCGCCCAGGCATTGGCCGTAAAACATACGGTAATTGTTGTATCCAAATTCCAGCATTCGTTGGGCAATGGTGGCCGGTGTATTTTTGCGGTCGGTTAAAATGGCGAGGCGCTTTTCGCCATGCAGCAATGCTTTGTCAAAGGCATGCCAGTCACGTCCGGTAAGCGAAACTGTTTTAAATTCGCCATAATTTATTCCAAAACGGTGTGCTAAAAGTTGCAGGGAATTAAAAACCGGATAGAAAACAAAATTTGCATCCGGCAGTTCGCGTTTCAGGGTATTTCCGATTCCAAAAAACAGCGGGTCGCCCGAAGCAAACACAAGCCAGTTTTCCCCGGATTTCTTCACCTTATCAAAAAAATTGGACAAGGGAACGGTAATATCTACCCAGCAGGCATTTTCAGGCAACCAGCGTTTTATCAATTCGTAATGCCGTTTGCCTCCGGCAAAAAGCCGTGTTTCAGCAATAGCCTTTTGTTGTTCTGCCGAAAATTCCGGCTTTTTATCGTAGATGCCAATGATGGTTATTTGCATTGTTGATCTCTTTTATAATCCTTCTCCCGGGTTCATGGCTTTTGCTTCGTTCCAACTCAGTATGGCATTGATGATGGTAGCGGCAACATTACTGCCTCCGCGCCGGCCATTTACAAATACTGCAGGAATATCGGGGCATCCATATTTCAACTGCCATTTGCTTTCCTGTACATTAACAAAGCCTACCGGGGCTGCAATTACTCCCGCAGGATTTGCTTTTTTGTTGCGAACAAGCTTTACCAGTTCGATAAGTGCGGTGGGGGCATTCCCAAAAACAAAAACGGCATTGGGATGCTCTTCTACTGCCAAGCGGATTCCTGCCTGGCTGCGTGTTATACCTTTTTCTTCGGCTACTGTTTTTACCCGTTCGTCGTCGAGGTAACATTTAATTTGTAAGCCCAGCTTTTGGGCAATAGCTTTACGAATTCCACGGGTTACCATCGATACATCGGTGACAATTACCGGCGGATTTCCGGAATGAAATTTTTCATAAAGAGCCGGTACAACATTGTTTTTTAAATCAATAAAATCATTTAGCTGAAAATCGGCTGTAGTATGAATACAATGCAGCGCCACCCAAATATGCGCTAACGATTTTCCTTCAAAACTAACTTCCTGTAAAATGGTACGGAAGCTTTCGTTCATAATTTGGCGCCCCACTTTTCCGGTTGAACTTTCATCGGTTTTCCGCGACAAATAACCACGCGGCGTTACCATGCGGTTCTCAAATTTTTGGGTTTGACTGTTTCCGATAATGATCACGGTAAACATGTCGGCCATCGAAGTATCCAGGTCTTTCAGTTGAATAACTTCTGTGTTTTCCTCTTCACGTCCAACCTGGCGGGCAATTCCTACCGGGGTTTCCGGCGAGCGGACTTCCAGAAAAAGTTCTTTTAGCCGCATCAATTGCCAAAAGCGCCCCTGGCTTAGCGGATTGTAAATTGCCGTGATAAAATCGGCTTCAGCAGCAGCTTTAATCCGCTTTTCAATTTTCTCCCACGGAGTAAGCAGATCCGACATGGAAATGGAACAAAAATCGTGACCCAGCGGCGCTCCCAGTTTGGCCGCCGCTGCAAACATGGCACTTATTCCGGGTACCACTTCGATTTCTACCGCCGAATTATTTTTTTGTTTCAGTTCCCAGAGCAAGGGAGCCATTCCGTACACCCCGGCATCGCCACTGCTTATTACAGCAACTGTATTTCCTTTTTCTGCTTCGGCGAATGCGGCTTCGGCACGTTCCTGTTCTTTTTTCATGCCTGTGCTGATTTGTTTTTTTCCCTTAGTCAAATTTTCCACATAGCTCATGTAGTATTTGTAGCCCACCAAAACATCCGATTTTTTAATGGCTTGTATGGCCTCTGGGGTGAAGTACTTTTCGTCTCCGGGGCCTATTCCTATACAGTAGATTTTCATTTTATTTTTTATTGTTTTCGCGAATATATCCGCGTTTTTTCCGCAAATGTTTTCAATTAATTGTTTTGAATGCTTAACGATATGGTGGCTTAGTTCGCATTTTCAGGGTAAATAATCAGTAGTGCGAAGTATGGAATTTTTCGAAACTCCAACTCTTCGGCGTTGTCGGTAAAAAACTCATTGCCGGTTCCCACCCGCTCAGTATACAGAAACGGGCGACCAGTTGTTTTTAAGAAAGAATGCCATCCTTTAAGTACGCTCATTTTCATAATAACTATGGTTGACTGATGCTTTAGAGCCTTCGAAACAGCGTCAAAACTTTCGGGTTTGGCTATTACTTCCAGCCCGGTTGTTTTTTCCGCCAGTGGTTGATTTCCCAAGGCAGAGGCTGCAATAAATGCCGGAATGCCGGGAATTAAACGGCAAGGGATTTTTGCTTCTTTGGCCAGCTTAAAAATGTAGCCAAAAGTGCTGTAGAAAAACAAATCGCCTTCACTTACCAGTACCACATTTTTTCCGTTTTCGTATTCCTGTTTTATCCGGAGAAAAGCTTCATCGTAAAATTTCTGAGTTCCCTTTCCTTTCATCGGAAACAGAAGCGGCTCACAAGGTTTGTAAACCTGGAGTTGGTCGAGTATATTAGCTGAGAATGAGTGGTATTGGCCCTCGCTCTCGGCTGAAACCGGGTAAAAAATAATGTCGGCCGCCTGTAATGCGCGGAAGCCTTTTAATGTAATCAGCTCCGGATCACCAGGACCTAACCCGACTCCTGTAAATGTTCCTTTATTCATATTTGCTCTTTTTTCTGATCGGTTAATGCCGATTTTTTTTGCCAATCTTCGCCGAAGTTTTTCGCTAGAAATTGTTCCAATTTACCTTCTTCACCCAAATAAATGTGCATGTACGATGCCCAGCAATTTTTAGAAATAAGTACGGGCATTTCTACCGGAATTCCACGGGCATTTTTTACTTCAATATTTATGGAAGAAGGTTCGTGTTGAATTAAGTTTGAATAATGAAATTCGTGACCTTTCAACTTAAAGTCATCCCGATTAATTTGGCGGTAACCTAAATGCAGTTTTTTATTTTCGAAACTGGTGGAGATATTGAAAACACCACACATTTTCTCTCTTTTCCCGTTCTCATCAATAATTTCTTTTCCGAGGTACATCATCCCACCGCATTCGGCAATAACCATTTTCCCCTGCTCAATAAATTCGTTTATCGATTGCTGCATCGTTGTGTTCTCGGCCAGTTGGCGTGCAAAAAGTTCGGGATAACCACCCGGAAGCCAAAGCAAATCGGCAGCAGGTATTGTTTTATCATGAACAGGGCTAAAGCGGGTAACTGTTCCCAGTTGTTCCATTGCGTCGATATTTGCCGCATAAGAGAAGTTAAACGCCTCGTCATGCGCCAGCGCAATCGCTAATTTTTTGTCCTGTTTTGGCGGGTTTGCGGGCGCAGTTTTTTCTGTTTTTGCAGTCAATTCCAGTAAACGGTCGATGTCGATGTGCTTTGCTACTAATTCCGCCGCGGTGGTAAATAATTCCTGGTTATTTTCATTGGGCAGGAGCAAGCCGAGGTGCCGCGATTTTACCAACAAACGCTCATCGCGCGGAAGATAGCCCAATGACTCTACACCAGCATCTTCGGCGGCTTCCTTCAAAAAACGGTAGTGCGACTCGCCGCTGACTTTATTGAAAATAACACCTGCAAGGGCTATATTTTCATCAAAATTTTTGAATCCGAATAAAAGCGGAGCCGCAGAATACGCCATGCTGGCCGCATCTACCACCAAAATTACAGGGATGTTTAATAACCGTGCAATGTTTGCCGAACTTCCCTTATCTTTTTGAGCGCCATCAAACAAACCCATTACACCTTCCACCACAGCTACTCCGGATGAAGGAATGTTTTTTTCGAAAACCGAGCGAACATGTTCTTCCGAAGCCATCCACGAATCGAGGTTATAGGAAGTGCGACCTGCAATTTTGGTATGGTACATCGGGTCGATATAATCGGGGCCGCACTTAAACGGTTGTACCGTGATTCCGCGATTAACCAACGTTTTCATCAAAGCAAGCGAAATCATGGTTTTTCCCGAATTGCTTTTGGGAGCGGCAATTAAAAATGCAGATGTTTTATTGCTTTTCATTTTTTGACTTTTGGGATGGAAACAGCCTGAATTTCGCCACTTTCACATTGTTTTGTTTTAACTCAACAATGGCCAGCAGATAAAATAAATCGCTCATCCGGTTAAAATATTGCAGGATGTAATCAGCGACCTGTTCCACCTGGTTCAGCTCCACCAATTCCCGCTCGGCAGTGCGGATTCCGGTTCGCACAAAATGACATAAGGACGCAACTTTATTTCCACCCGGAAGAACAAAGGCCAGCTTTTCATCTTTCAGAAAATCATTTAATGCTTCTATCCAGGTTTCACAAGCACGCAAACCTTTCTCAGCATGCGGTTTATTATTGGGCTTAGGAGAATCGACAGGTGTTGCAATGTGCGACATCATCAACATCATATCACGCTGAATTCTCAACAAACCTTTTCCCCATTGATGGTTTTCAGGTAATTCGGCCAGCAACATTCCAATACGCACATTTACTTCATCAATTAAACCGTTACAACGGATGCGGATGTGGCTTTTACCAACTCTGTTTCCCCCGAATAACGCAGTTTGTCCGGTATCTCCTGTCTTTGTCGTTATTGCCATTTTCTTCTGGTTTTCGAAATAATAAATTGTTCCTGCATTTTTTCTACATTATAAAAAGCTTACAGCACCTAATCGACTGGTATTACTTATTCTGTTATGTTATAAACTTTGGCTTCGGTGAACGAATTCATTTTATTGAGCATAGCAACACTGGCCTGAACAATTGGGAATGCCAGCGCTGAGCCGGTTCCTTCGCCAAGCCGGAGTTTTAAATCGAGTACCGGGTTTCCCCCAACGAAATCGATCATTTTAAGATGCCCCGGTTCGTGTGAGCAGTGAGAAAAAATGGCGTAATCTTTAACGGCCGGATTGATGGCATAGGCAGCTAAAAATCCGGAAGTGGAGATAAATCCATCCACCAGAATCAGCATTCTTTGGCGGGCTGCTTCCAACATACCTCCGGCAATAGTTGCAATCTCCAGTCCTCCAAAACGTGCCAGATTTTCTTCCGGAGTTTGGGCAATACCTAATTTTTCTATCGCCTGTTTTAATACTTGCGCTTTGCGCTGAACGCTTTCGGGAAGTAAGCCACAACCAGGGCCAGTGCAGGTTTCAACCGGAATTCCGGCATAAACAGAAAGCAGGGCTGTTGCCGGGGAAGAATTGCCGATTCCCATTTCGCCAAAACCAATTACATTGGTGCCATTATCGGCAAAGCCAGCAACAATTTCACGACCATTTTGAAGTGCCTGGTTGCATTCCTCCAGGGTCATGGCCGGTTCATTTAAAAAATTGCGACTTCCTTTGCGTACCTTTTTGTTTATCAATTTGGGGTGCGGTTCGAAATCATAATTTACACCGGCGTCTACCACATATAAATCGAAACCAAAATGCTGACATAAGAATCCGATTCCGCCACCACCATTCAAAAAATTAAGACATTGTTGCCAGGTAATTTCTGTTGGCACAGGACTTACTTTTTCATTTGTAATTTCATGGTCGGAAGCAATGGTAAGCATCACCGGTTTGTTCAGCGATGGCTGCGTGGTTTGTTGAATCAGCCCAATTTGCATGGCCAATTCTTCCAGCTGTCCGAGCGAACCAACAGGTTTCGTTTTTTGGTCGATGTTATACTGAAGCAAATTTTGCAACTCTTCATTCTCGACAGTGGCGATTTTTAAATTTTCTAATGCTTTCATAATCTGTATAGATGGTAATATTTTATAATTGGGTTGCCAGGACAAAACAGAGGGTGAGCAAAAGCACAAAAACAACTTCGGTTCGCCTCACTATTTTTATCGTGTTAAGTAAATCGTTTTTAGTAAAGTCTCGTTTTGTTTTTCCGATGGTTGGTTTACTGACCCACTGGCCGAAATAGAGATGAGGGCCACCAAAAGTAACATTTAATGCGCCGGCCAAAGCTGCTTCGGGGTATCCTGCATTTGGACTGCTGTGGGCATTGCCAAATCTGAAAATAAAATGAAAAGCGCGTTTGCTTCCACTACAAAAGGCCATTATAAATGCTGTTATTCGTGCAGGAATAAAATTGGCAATATCGTCGATGCGGGCAGCAACACGCCCAAAAAGCAGGTATTTCTCGTTCTTGTAGCCAATCATCGAATCGAGCGTGTTAACCATTTTGTAGGCCATCATGCCGGGAACTCCCCCTATGGCCAACCAGAAAAGCGGAGCAATAAACCCATCGCTGAGGTTTTCGGCCAGTGTTTCGAGGGTGGCGGCTTTTATTTCATTTTCACTGAGTTCGCTGGTGTCGCGGCCAACAATGCGCCCTACCTGTTTTCGTGCTGCTTCCAGGCTTTCATCCAAAGCCTTAAAAACAGCTTTTCCTTCTTTGATCAATGTAGTTCCGGCCATACCGAAAAACACGAAAATGGTTTCGATGGCAATCCCTGCTATTGGGGAAATACAATACGCATATTTAATCAGAAAGAAAAAGAATGTAAAAGTTGCGGCAATTAAAACGATGGCCATTATTGTTCCCTTTAAAATGCGGTGTTTGCCGTTGTTTAATTTTTTAGTTAAAAAGGAAATACTTTTCCCAAAAGCCACGACCGGGTGTGGAAGCCACAGCGGGTCGCCCAGTAATTTGTCGAGTAGAAATCCTGCCCACAATGCAATCGTATGGTTAATTAATATTTCCATGTTTTTAATACGTTTAGTAGGGCATTGTTTTTTTCCGGTGATTGTGTAGAAAGTCGAAAATGAAAATCAGACAAGTCCCTAAAATTGGATGCATCGCGAATAAGGATCCCGTATTTTTCGGCTAAGCATTTTTTTAATTTGCTTGCTTTTACGGGCCCTTTTACCAGGAAAAAAGAAGTTTTAGATGGTACCACCTCAAAACCTTCAATTTGGGCGAGTTCATTTTGAAAGTGTTGGCATTCACGCAATATTTCCGGCAACTTAAAATTGTCGTTATAATCTTCGGAAATGCAATACAAACCGGCCTCCAGGGCCAATGCGTTAATCCGCCAGGGCATCAGCTGTTTTTTTAATTTTGTGATTAACTCGGGCGAACAAACCAAATACCCGAGCCGCAAGCCGGGGATCGAAAATCGTTTTGTTAACGATTTTACTACCACTAAATTGGGACGGTCGGGGGCTTCGTTTTCGAGCGAAATGTTTTTGTTTATAAATTCAACATAAGCTTCATCCAACACATACAATGTTCCGGGATTTTTCTGAATCTGGTCTCTTAAGATGTCTTTGTCAAAAATCCTCCCGTCGGGATTATTGGGATTGCAAATCCAAACCACATCGAAAGGTGTTTTGCTTTCTTCTGAAAAATGAGTGTTCCTGCAAAATTCAATGTTGTGGTCGTACATTTTACAGGCATCTTCATACTCCGAAAACGAAGGAGTGTAAATAAGCGATTTTTTAGCCTGAAACAGGGAGGCCAATAGGTAAAACGCTTCCACTGCGCCATTGGTTATTAACACGCTTTCCGGTGGCATATTTTTTTCTTCTTCGATGCGCCGGGCCAGGTTTTCGGCCAATGGTTCGGGGTAACTATTCAGATTCTGAATACAGGATTTCAGATGTTGCTGCAACCCGGCATTGATTCCCTGCGCATTTACATTCGAACTAAAATTTATCCGAATATTTTCGAATTTGTATGTGTCGTCGCCATGTCCGTGAATCATTTCTGTAGCATTTTATAAATGGCATCCATATCCACATTTTGGCGAATATGTGCAGCCAGCAATTTGTATTGCTTTTGTTTAAACTCGTTGTAATTTTCGGTAGTGCCAGGTCCTTCGGCAAAAGGTGCCAGCAAATCGTCAATCACCAAAGGATTATCGAGAATGCCATGCATGTAAGTTCCCCAGCATTTTTCGCTTACCCAACAACCTTCGTTTGAGCCGTTATCCAGCCGATTTAGCGGATTCGCGTTAGCGGCAAAAGTTGTTTTTCCCATGTGAATTTCGTAACCCGAGCAAAGTGTTTTGTAATTTTTAAAATAGTACGAACTGCGAATGGTTTGTTTTTTGTCTTCTAAAACTGTTGTGGCAGGCAGAATATTTAGTCCCGGTACTGCTTCTACATTACTTTCTATTCCATTTGGATCTTCAATGCGTTGTCCCATCATTTGGTAACCACCGCAAATTCCGATAACCGTTTTACCGGCGCGTGCCAGTTTCGATATTTCAGCAGCCACTCCGTTTCTGCGAAGTTCAATAATGTCGGCAATGGTGTTTTTAGAACCGGGCAGAATAATAATGTCCGCTTTTTGAAGTTCAGTTCGGTTGTTGGTGTAATACAAATGCACCCGCTCGTCGTGTTCCAGGCGGTTAAAGTCAGTGAAATTGGAAATTCGGCGCAACAGTACCACTGCAACATTTATTTTATTGTCGTTGGCAAAAGTGGCTTTCCGTTCGAGCGATACCGAATCTTCTTCTTCAATCTGAATATGGTTAAACGCCGGGATAACGCCCAGCACGGGCACTCCGGTAATTTCTTCGATGATTTTGCGGCCTTCATCAAATAAACTGATATCGCCACGAAATTTATTGATGATGATACCTTTAATCTGTTTGCGTTCGTTGGGCGTGAGCAATTGAATGGAGCCGTAAACGCTGGCAAAAACGCCGCCACGTTCAATATCGGCTACCAAAATAGTAGCAGCGTTGGTTTCTACAGCCACACGCATATTGGCAATGTCATTTTCTTTCAGGTTCAATTCCGAAATGCTTCCGGCGCCTTCCAGTACCATCGGATTGTGTTTTTGGGCCAGCCGCTGAAAGGCTTTCATTGCTTCGGCAAAAAGCTGTTCTTTTATTTCGCCCCGAAAGTAACTGCCTGCCGAATAGTTGCCAAAAACTTTCCCGTTGAGGATAACCTGCGCGGTTTTATCGGAACTGGGTTTCAGCAACACCGGGTTCATATCGGTATGGCAGTCGATTCCACAAGCTTCGGCCTGAACTGCCTGCGCCCGGCCAATTTCGCCGCCGTTAGCCGTTACAAAACTGTTGAGTGACATGTTTTGTGATTTAAACGGGGCAGGACGATAACCATCTTCTTTGAAAATGCGGCAAAATGCAGCAGCCAGCACGCTTTTACCCACATCGGATCCCGTGCCCACAAACATAATCGGGTATTTTAATTTTTTATTCATTTTCCGAAACAATTCATTGTCTGTTTTACGATTAATTCAACCGAGTTTTCCGTTGTTATCTTTTTATCTGTGTTGTACAGGTGAAAACCACTTTGCCCGTTTTTTCCAATTTCAATCCAAAAACCAGCGTCTTCTTTCATTCCTGTAACTTTTATTCCTTTACGTGCAAAAGCACGGCGGAGCAACACATATTCGAACCCATGGCCTTTGACCGGCAATTCGTGAAAGTGATCGTATTCTACACGAAATAAACCGGTTTTGGTATCGAACTCAATTCCTTTATTTTGAAATAGGGTTTGAAAAGCATTTTGTAGCAATAAATCTTCTGGACTTCCGGTAATTAGTGGGCCGTTTTTGTGTAAAAGCCACAACCGGTCGGCCATTTGTAAAGCCAGGTCGAGGTCGTGCGTAGAAAGTAAAACCGATTTGCCCGATTCCGATGAAATGCGCCGCAAAAGCTGGATAATTTCGACCCGGGCCGGAAGGTCAAGAAAGGCGGTAGGCTCATCGAGCAAGATAATTGGAGTATCCTGCGCTAAGGCTTTGGCTATAAATGCTTTTTGTCGCTCGCCATCGCTAATTGCCGACAAAAAAGCATTTTTTTTGTGTGCAATGCCACATTGCTCAATGGCCTTGTCTATAATTTTCTGATCGTTTTTGTTAATACGTCCTAAGGTTCCGGTATAAGGACTCCTGCCATAGGCTACCAATTCATAAACGGTGGCATTGGGAACCGCTATCCGGTCGGTTAACACAATACTCAGCAGGCGGGAAATTTCTTTTTCATTCAGGTTGTTCATGGTTTTTTCCATGATGCTGATCTGGCCTTCGAAAAAAGGCTGAAAGCCCGAAAGTGTTCGCATTAGTGTACTCTTTCCGGCACCGTTTGAGCCTAGTAAACAGACCAGCTCTCCTTTTATTATCCGGGCATTCAGATTTGCAGCAACTGTTTTTTGCTTCGCTCCCGAGGAATAGCCAATACACAAATTATTGATTGTAAGAAAGTCGGTGCTACTCATTATTCCAGTATTTTTTCTTTTCTGCGTTTTAAAATGACCGATATAACCACCGGAGCACCAACAAATGCGGTGACTGAATTAATCGGCAGTTCACTGTCGATGCCGGGAAGCCTGGCAATGAGATTACACAACAAAGCAGTTGCGCTGCCAATAATAATCGAATTCAGAATAAGTGTAAAATGATTCGATGTGCGGGAAATCATTTTTGCCAAATGCGGAACGGCCATTCCGATAAAGACAATCGGGCCGCAAAAGGCTGTAACCAGTGCCGTTAATATTCCCGAAGTGAAAATAATGAGAAATCGTGCCTTCCGGATATTGAGTCCCAGGTTGCGTGCGTAGTGGTCGCCCAGCGCCAGCAAATTCAATGGTTTGCTCAATAACAGACTCACGATCGACAAGGGAATTGTAATTGCAGCAAACAATTCTGCACGTTCCAAAGATAGCCGGCTAAAACTTCCCAGTCCCCAAATCACATAATTGTGAACATCTTCTTCGAGGCTGTAAAATTTCAATATCCCAACCACTGAATTCGAAAGATAACCAATCATTACGCCCATTATGAGTACGCTGAGTGTTCCACCTACTTTTCGGGAAATAAACAAAATAAGAGCCAATACCGCCAGTGCTCCCCCCAGTGATGCGCCGGCAACGGCCAGATCTCCCCACATGCCTATTTGAGCAAATGAAAATCCGAATGTTTGTCCGGCTACCAGCAGAACAAAAGCAACGCCCAGGCTTGCACCCGAAGAAATTCCTAAGACTGATGGTCCGGCCAATGGGTTTCTGAAAAGTGTTTGCATAAGCAATCCGGCAACACCCAATGCCATTCCTGCACTTACCGCAACCAATGTTTGTGGCAGCCGCGTGCGAATTAATATATTGTGCCAGATAATATTTTCTGAACCTTTGCCAGTAACACTAAGCAGTACTTCCGAAAAAGGAATATTTACTGAACCCAATGCCATATTCAGCAGGATTAAAAACAACAAGGCCGCAATAGAAAAGGGCAGCAGGGCTTTGGTTGATATTTTGGTATTTTGTTTTAGCATTATAATTCGGTTTTTCTTCCAAATAAAAGGAAGAGACTTGTTGTAGCTGATTTTTTCTATTTCAGTAATTCATAGAATTCCGGCTGATGATCGGGCAAAAGTGATGGATGAAGAAAATGGATGTAGTCAGCAAGGATAACATCGGGTTTCATTGCATTTTGCTCGTAATAAGGTTTCTGCCGAATGTTGCATGCAAAAACATGATTTTCCTTAAAGGCTTTAAAATCGCCATAACGCGGGTCTTCGGCCAGCATCGAGGTTTTATTGTAACCAACCGGATCGGGCAACAATATGCGCCAGTAATCGCAGTTCGCTGCAGCGGAATAAACACTTTCAAAATCGAGCGGATAGGCCGCTTTTTTATCGTCTTTAAAAATATATTCAGCGCCGGCATCCTTAAAATAGTGGGCATAGAAGCTGTCGCCTCCAGGAACATACCAGGTTCCCGAGCGCATCTTCCCGGAAAAAATGGTTGGGCGTTTTTTTACTTTTGCTGCCCGTTCTTTTAATGATTCATAACGATTGGCAACACCTTTAAAAATAGAATCAGCTTTTACTTCCTGATTGGTAAAAGCGGCAATCATTTTTATCCATTCGGCCCGTCCCAGCGGAGTTTCTTCTTCGTAAGCTGCCATAGGAACCAGGTTAAAACCCAAGCTTTTCAAGGCATCGTAACCACCACTTTTAAAGGGCGAAACGAAAATAACATCAGGATTCAGGCTGGCAATTAATTCGGTGTTAAAATGGCCTTCTTTTCCTACACGTTTTACCAATCCAGCCTTTATTTTTTTATTCATTCCTTCATGATAAAGATGGCGGCTGCTGTTTATCGCAACAATGTTTTCGATATTATCGAGCGCAAAGAAATAGGTAAGTTGAGTTGATGATAAACAAATAATTCGCTTACACGGAATGGGAATTACTCCTGGCTGTGCCCCTTTTATTTTCGCTGCCGGAACCAGTTTGAATGACTCATAACTGGCACCTTCGCCACCTGTGCTGAAGATTTTTAACAGTTTGAAATCGTCGCCGTTTTGCAACTCAAAACTATGGGCATATTTTAATGGGCTAAGCGTTAACTGTTCTTCCGATGCCTGTTTTTTTGCCGGTTGACTGCAGGAATTCAACAAGAACAGAAGCACTCCCAACAGGTATAATTTAGTTACAATGTTCATTGTTATTTATTTTTAAGTTCATCGTTACGATTTAATAGCTTGTAAATAGTTCTTCTCAGTGGTAACTTTGGTTTTATTTGCTTTAGCCTACGGAAAGTAGGATTAGCATTTCTATTTTATTTTCCGCTTTATCCGTTTCCAACTTAATACCGCGCCTGAAAAACTTAGCACAATACCTCCTGACGATAGTATAATGAGCAGTAGTTTTCGCAGCCATTCGTGTTCAACAAGCAGTTGGAAATTAAATTTATGTAAGCCCTGGTAGAGCCACCGGTGAATTTTACTGTTCCGGGTAAATGAGCTCAGCACTTTTCCTGTACCGGGGCTGACATACATGAGGTTTTGAGCTTCATTGTTCCAGCTGATTTTATATACCGGAAGCGGGCGCGAAAACATGCCCGATGATTGGTAATAATTATCGAATTCTGATTGAACAGAAATGGAGTACGACGGGTCATTAAATAATAGTGCAGCCCGCTGTTTCATTTGTTGCAGGGAGTATGGCTGTTGCCTGCAAATGGTGTCGCGAGTGGCAATATAGACTTCCGGCACCTGATAATTGTTGTAATAAACAAACCAGGCAGGTTTGCCCATGCTGGTTCCCCATTCGAGTTTTCGTACCCCGTTTTTATTCTGGAGAACCTGCCACAATTCGGAAAAAGAATGTCCGCTGTTTACTGGTGCTTTGGCCCCTTTATCCCAAAGTTTACGAGGTTCGAATATTTGTTTTTTTGAAGCGTTATTATCCGGGAAATCGACAACAGAAAACAAACCGCTTAACAGAAAAGTGAATACAAATAGCCCGAAAAAGAAGCCGGCAAGGTGATGCCATTTGTACCAGAATTTTTTGTACGAAGTAATGCTTCCGTTCTTCTTTCTTTTTTTGCGTTTGTTGAGACGGATAATTCCGGCAATAATTCCGGAAATGCTGGTTAAAAGACCGATAACAGAAATCCAGATTACTACCTGGTTCCAATGTTGCACATTCAGCCGCAACGAGCGAAAATAAATCCAGTGCGGAATAGCTCCAATACGAGCCAGCCACCGTGTTTTTCGGTCAGTTTGCTGAACAATGGTTCCGGTTTTCGACGACATATACAGAACAGTATGCCGACTGTCATTCATATAAAATTTGTAAATCGGAAGCAAAGGCTGGTAATAACTCCACGGCATCCACTGATCGAGCTGGTTGATTTTTACTGATTTCAATATCGAACTTCCCAGAAAACGTTGTGCTTCCTGTTGGCACAATTCTTCAGAAAAGTTACCGATAGGCTGGAGCGTTTCGGCATTATAAATCTTTTGTGCCTTTTTCCCGGCAGATACGCGATAAACCGGCGTATCGTTCAGTTTATCGAGTTTTACTGATCCTTTTACAGAATCGGGTAAGGGAAGGATGTGTTCAAAATCGGTTTGAGAAAAAGGCTTTAGAAAAAGAAACCGATCTTCGCGCGAGGCATGGGGAAACCCGGCATAAATAAGCACGATTCCCGAAACAAACCAAATGCAAAACATCAGGCTAAGGGCAATGCCTGTAACCTGATGAATTTTTAAAAGTGTTTTTTTTAAGCGATGCATGAGCTGTTAGTTGTTGAATGCGATTTGCAAGCCCACAAAATAAGTGCGTCCGGGACTGATTGTTCCATAATGCGAACCATAAGGGCTGTCATCTACATAATCGAACAGGTTATCAACCCCGGCAGACAATTCAAAATCAAAGGCTCCCCTGGTTTCTAAACGGTGAATAGTAGTCAGCTTCCACAAATTATAGCCTTTGGCATTGCCATATTCATCATCATAAAATTTATCATCCTGGAAACGGCCATTCAGGTTGGCAGTCAGTTGGTATTTTTTCCAGTTGTGCATATAGCTAAAGCGGATGTTGCCGTAATTCTGAGCAACTCCTTCCAAACGAATATTATCTGTTTTATTCTGGGCATTGACATAACTGTAACCTCCGCCAACAGAAAATCCGGCAGTAATATTTGCATTAAAAAGAATGTCAAAACCTTTTGTGCCGGCTTCCGAAATATTGTAATGCTGGCGAGTAGTTTTCACACCGTTTGCGGCATCTTCTGGTGATGTTTCTATCGTTTGGTAGTCAATCAAATCATCCACGGTATTCTGGTAGCCGGTAACACTGAACGAAAACCGGTTGATTATATATTCTGCCGAAAGTGCAAAATAATCTGATGTTTGTGGTTTCAAGTCCGGGTTTCCTAAATACAGGTTACTTCTTTTTGCATAGTAATAATATAGTTCTTTTAGGGTTGGTGCTTTAAAGCCACGGGCATAGGTTCCCCTAAAGTTAAAATCGTGCAATTTATATAGTGCTGATATTTTGGGTGAAAAGGCGTTTCCAAACTCTTTGTGATTAACGTAGCGGGCACCTGCTACCAGTATTAAATTTTCGAAGAATTTCATCTCGTCCTGGGCATAAAAGGCCATTGTGTAGGCATCGGCTGAAGTTCCAGGCAAGCGTCCTTCCGATTCGAGTTCCTCGTTCACATATTCTCCGCCTACCGAGAACTGATGGCTGTCCGAAAGTTTAAAAATTCCTTTCAGATTTAACGATTGACGCAACTGTTCGGTTTGTTTGGCTTTGTCTCCTGTCACAAAGTCGCCTGATTCCTGATTGTATTTATAGAAGTAATTGAAATTATCGGAATTCCAATCGAGCGATAATTTGTTTTCTTTTCCAAGCAGGTACCCGGCTCCGGCGGAATAGCTAAAATCATCATACGAATAGCCGTATTTTCCAACGCTTACGGGACGCTCAACATCTCGTTCGTATTTTGATCCTTGTGCATACACGCTAAGTTTTTGGGTCAGGTTGTAAGCCAATTTTTGATTAAACGTAAAGTCGGTCGACTGATTTTGTGCCATGGCTTCGGTTTCCACCAACTCATCATCATCCAGCTCGTATTTGCTTAACTGCCAGCCATCCGTAGTTTTTCGGTCAAACGATGTTGTGGAAGATAGTTTCCCAAAATTCAGATTAAGACTGTTGTGTTGTATCCACTCACCATAACTGCCCACTCTTGAATTGTTAACTACATTGATTTTGTTGTTGGCTTTTTTGGTGATGATGTTTATAACCCCGGCAATGGCTTCGGAACCATACAATGCGGAAGAAGCACCTTTTACTACTTCAATTCGTTCCACATTGTCAGGATTTATACGGTTTAGGTCGCTCTGTCCGCCAATATCCCCGTAAGTTCTTTTTCCGTCAATCAGAACCAGGATGTAGTCATTACCCAAGCCGTTCAACTGCATAAAAGGTCCCATTACGCCTGGGGTGAAATCAAACGAAGGACTTACTGCTAACATCAAATCGTTGAAATCGGACGGAGCAATTCGGTTGATCAGATTTTTATTAATGAGCTCAGTCTGAACAGGTGCGCTTTTCAGGTGATGTGGCGTTCCGGTTCCGGTAATAACAACTTCACCTAAGGTGCTGGTTGATTTTTCAAGCTCACAATCGAACTTCGTTTCTGCACCGGAAAGGGTAATTTGTTCTTTCATCCGGTGATATCCAATGCATGAAACAACTACCTCATAAATTCCGGGTTTCACATCTTTAATAAGGAATTCACCATTTTTGTCGCTTACGGTTCCCAAAGTTGTTCCATTAAAATACACATTGGCACCTACAAGTGGTTGGCCCGAATTTTTCTCACTTACCGTTCCTGTGAACGATACATTTTGTGCCCAAAGGTTGGATGCACTGAACAATAAAATTAAAGTTAAAAACCAGTTGAATTTTTGCATGGTTTAATTATTTAAATGTTAAACAATTGCACCTTGCTTTCCATCGTCAACCCCATGACGATACAATAAAAATAATGTTGAACTATGTAGGTTCACAACATTAACTTCTTACCCGGAAGCAAAATGTATATATTACTGATTTTGGCAGGTTTTCTGGCTCGCCCCGGATTGAAATGCCTTCCCGTTCCGAAAATTCGGTACAGTGGCAAAAGAATTTTTCAATCCTTCAACAGGGCTTACAGCTGCGGGTACAGCTCCGGTTTTTCACCGGATTCCCTTTTATTATTCCTGATGTTTTCAGGAACAATCACCTAAAATCGGCCGCAAATGTATTGATTAAAATTTAAACGGGATTGTATTTATTAAACGAAAAGAAAAAAATATTGATTATCCGTTCTATGTCATAATTATTATTTAGCAAGTCATGCTGTCCATCAGCTGACGGATTCAGCATCTCTCGCATCTAATAATCAACTATTTGCAAGAAAGACCCTGAAACAAGTTCAGGGTGACGTGCTGGTTGTGACCAATTGCGGACATCCAATAAAAAATAATAAAATTTAGAAAGAGTCTTTTGAGATGGGGTTATTATGCCGATTTAACAATGATCGATTGAAAATCCATAGCTCAAAAAGCGAATGAAATTCGTAATAAAACCGACCACCAACAGCGCTTTCTTTCCATTCCCATAACGATATTGAAGAAGATTTTTTAACAAAAAGTCACAGAACCTCAACAAATTATATTATTTTCAACAATCGTTTAGCCTGATCTCATCTTGAAAAATTGCAGACACATACCAGTTAATAAACAACAAAAATGCATAGCAAACATTCCCTTTTATTTCGAATGAAGCCTGATAATTGGCTTAAAACGACCTTCGTTGGTTATTACTATTCGGCATACATAAATCACTAAAAATAAATTCCCCGATTGATCTATTACTGCCAAGTACTGTATAAGAATATGCCCATAGTCATTGCCGGAATTTGTAATAAAAATTAACTTACTCCATCCAACTTGCCCAAATTCTGCTTCCGCGTTCCTCTTGATTATCAATTCGAAGATGTACATCAATTTCCTGTTGCATTTCTTCCACATGCGAAATCACGCCTACAATTCGATTTTCTTTTCGAAGCGATTTTAGCGTGTCAAAAACAACTCCCAGTGATTCTTTGTCCAGGGAACCAAAACCCTCGTCGAGGAAGAAAAAGTTTTGGTTCGATTCAGTAATTTTCTGAATGTTGTCGGCCAGCGCTAAAGCCAGCGACAAAGCTGCCTGAAATGTCTGTCCACCGGAAAGCGTTTTTACACTTCTTATTTTTCCACCATTCATAAAATCGCGTACCTGGAAATTATTGTCGGGCGTGATTTCCAAACTCAGCTTTTGTCGTGTAAGCTGGAAGAAACGGTCGTTGGCAGCATTGCACAAATTTTGCAAATAAACCGACGAAATGTAGTTGACAAAACCACTGGCTTTGAACAGCGATTTCATCGTTTTCAGATTCTCGGCCCGCAACTCCAGTTTTTCCAATTCTTTCCGAAGAGCAGCCTGGCTTTCCAAATCTTTTTGCAACTTTTTCAGCTGTTCTGAAATTTTCCCCTGCTCCTGGTTCTTCCGAACAAGCTGTTCCTTTAACAAAGCAATGTCGGCATTTAATTTCTGATGCGTTTCCTTATCATAAACACGTTCGCCGATTTCTTTCTGCAATTCTTCCAGCAACGACTTGGCACGTAAAAACTGATCTTTAAAATGCGCTATTCGTTGTTTTTCCTGATCCGGATTAAACTGTTCCGACAAGATTGCCGTAACCTCATCGATGGAATTATACGTCGATTTCTCCAGCTGTTCCTTTGTTTGCTGTTTCAGCTTCTCCATGCTTTGTTTTTCCTGCTCCAGCTCCTTTTTGCCAGCCTGTACCGAACCAAACAAGGTGTCGCGCAGTTTGCTTTTCTCGGTTATTTGCTGAGTTATTTCGGAGAAAGATTTTTCCAACTGGCTATGTTCCTTCTGCAGCTTACTTTTTTCTGTTTCAATCTGTTCAATTTTAACTTCCTGATAAGTTTCGGCTTTTATCAACCGCAGTTGCTTTTCCAGCGTTTTTAGTTCAGTTTGCTGTACGGTTAAAACGGTTCTGATTTTATCGACTTCCACCTGAAACCGTTTAAAATCATTCCCTTTCTTATCCATATCCTTCCCTAACTTCTCCAGTAAATCATCCTGCTTTTTCAATTCGCCCTGAATACGCCTTGCTTCCTGAAACGCCTTTTCCAGTTCGGTTTCCACGCGATATTTCTCCCAGGTAAATTTCTTTGCATGAGCCTCGATTCTTTCCTGCTGAGCCTTTTGTTTTTGCAACAAAGAGTTTTTCTGCTGATGAATCATCTCCTGCTGTTTGCTGAATAGATTTATGCGGCTTATCCAATCCGATAGCTGTTCCTGTTCTTTTTCGTTTGCCTGTTTTTCTGCCGAAAGCTTCAACAGCGTATCGTTCAGGTCTTCGGTTTTTAAAACATCGGGATGATGCAACGAACCGCAAAGCGGACATGGCGCTCCTTCTTCCAGGTTTTCGGAATAAGCTTTCAACTGCGCCTTTACCCGGAGATGACTTTCCTGCTCATTCAGTGCTTTCTGCTTTTCCTTTACTTTTCCGGTTTTATCCTTTAAGATTTGAACGATACTGGAATATTCTGTTTCCGGGAGTTTCCCGAGACCGGCTTCTTCCAATAGTTTGGCCACAGAATTTTGCAGCGTTGAAGTTGTTTTTTGATTTTCTTCCAACTCCTTTTGAATTGCCGGAAGTTCCTTTTCGAGCAGATGTTTCTCGGTGTACCAGGTTTTTACCGCAGCTAACAGTTCCAGGTCGGGCATCTTCCCTTTCGAGACTTTTATCAGCGCCTCCAACTCCAGTTTCTGAGTCTTTAGTTGTTCCAGTGTTTTTTCAGTTTCGTTACAAACCTGAGTTCCTTTCTGTAGCCTTACATTTTCTTTTGAAATGGTTTGCTCCAGCGTTTTCATTTGTATTAAGCGGCCAAGTTCATCTGCCTTTTGTTTTAACTCTTCCCGTTTCTCATAAGCCGGTTTTAGTGCCTCAAGTTTCTTGTTCAATGTTCCGATTTCGCTCTCCTGCAACTTCAGTTTTTCTTCATCCTGCTTAAGCTGTTTTTCGCGGATCTGCACTTTCTCGTTTGTCGATTTCAATCCATCCAGCAAATGCTTAAACTGAATTACACACTGTTCGAAACGGGAGATTTTCTGCTCCAACTGTTTGAAAACCGGCTCTTGTTCCTGCAACGATTTGTATGCTTTTTCAGCCTTTGATTTTCGCACTGCTAAATCCTGAAGTTTCCGAAGTCCTTCTTCCGACTTCTGATAGTCAGCCAATTTTGTATTCTGCTCTTTAAGTTCATTCTCAAGTTGCTCCAGTTGAGATTTGAATTGCTTCAATTGCTCAGCGTCAACGCTTCCCAATTGCTGCAACTGCCCTTCGATGTTCTGCTTTTGCGCATTATTTTTGCTTTCGAGGGCGGTTACTTTATAATAAAATTCAAATTTCCCGAGGTTAAAAAGTTCCTTCATCATTTGAGTCCGGTCTTTATTTCCCAATTGGAGAAATTCCTGAAACTGTCCCTGCGGAATGATAATCGTACGTTTAAAATTGTCGTAACTCAATCCGATTGCCTGTTCAAGCTCAGCTGCTTCGATGGGAATCCACTCGTTCCCTTTTTTCCGGTAAGCCGACCGGTTCAGGGCTTTAACATCTTCAAAGTTTTTGCCGTTGCGCTTGCCTTTAACCGTTGCCCGATAGGCCGTTTGTTCTTTACCAGTTTCAAATACAAAATCGATGAGCAGCTCATTCGATTTCAGGTTCATCATATTGTAGTAACGATTGTCTCCTGAAAGATTAAGCCGGTCAGTTCGTCCGTAAATGGCAAAAGTAATAGCTTCCAGAATCGAGGACTTTCCACTTCCTACGGTTCCGAAAATCCCAAACAGATTGGCAGCTGTGAGTTTTGTAAAATCGATGGTTTGCTTTTCCTGGTAGGAATACAAACCCTGTATGGTGAGTTCTACGGGTATCATTGTTCTTCTTCAGCTAAAATTTCAGTAAATAAATTCTTCAAATCATCGTTCGGCTCCTGTCCCTTTTCGTGCATGAAATAATCGCGGAACAGCTCCTCCATGCTACGGCTCAAATCAATCTGTTTCTGTTGGTTTCCAACCAAATTATCAGGATTTGTTACTTCGGGAATAATCGAAACTATTCCGGCATGCGCTTTATTTAACTGCTTGCGGTCAGTGGCGTTCAGGTAAGTTTCTGTTACCAGCGTTAATTCCACTAAAGCCTCCTGATTTTCGGACAACCAATCCAAAGCGTCTTCCATTCCTTCTGCACGTTTGCGTAA